>DAOVDS010000425.1 GCA_030669415.1 bacterium | reverse complement strand
AGGAGGCCGAGCTTGCCGAGCTCAAGGGCGCGCTGGCCGGGGCGATAGACAACCTCTCGCCCGAGGCGCATGCCGCCTTCACGCTGCGCTTCTTCGACAACCTCTCCTACAAGGAGATAGCCCGGGCGCTCGACTGCTCGGTCGGGACGGTGATGTCCAGGCTGTTCTATGCCAGGCAGAAGCTGAAAACGCTGCTGCAGGATTATCTGTGAGGTCAGTCAGATGAGCTGCGAGAAATTCGGAGAGAAACTAGGCGCCTATCTCGATGGCGAGCTTGACCACGATGCCCGCACCAAACTGGAAACGCACCTGCTCGAATGCCGCGAGTGCTCGGGCCAGCTTGACGAAATGCGCCGTATCGAGTCCTTCAAGCCCCTGCTCGAGCCGCCGAAAGTCCCCCAGGAGAAGTGGCGCGAATGCTGGGAGGAAATCAAGAAGCAGACGACCGATTCCCTCTCCGCCGAGAAGGTCCGCAAAAGGGTCGCCAGCCGTCGAAGGGCGCACTACATGCGCCGCATCGTACTCGGCCTTGCAGGTGCGGCGGCTGTGGTTCTGGTGGCTGTGATTCTGCTCTGGCCCGGGGCGCCTGCGCCGGTGAATGCCCCGCTGCTCTCCGCCGGGCAGTCTATCTGCGTCAACGACTATGACGAAAACAACTACACTGTCTTTGTCTCGGAAAATGACGAGTACACGATAATCAAGCTGATACCGGTCCAGACCCAAGAAGGGGGATAGTCCAAAATGAAGCTCCTGACAGTGAACTTGGTCCTCGCTTTTGCCGCGCTGTTCCTTGCCGCCACGGCAGTGGCCCAGCAGCCGCATGTGGGTTTCATATCCTACGACCTGACTGTGATAGACGCCTCGGACACCAAGGGGAACCCGGATGTTGACCCCAAGCTCAACGACCTGAAAGACGCGCTCCTTGATGCGACCAAGTTCAAGAAGTTCAAGCTAATAAACTCCGCCTCGTATAAGAGCGTGCCGGTCAACAAGCGCATAGACGCATCGCTGCCCCAGGGGTATATCTGCGTTATGATTCCCCAGGCGAGGGTGGTAAAGAAGGGCGAGAAATTCGTCGTTATCACAGCCGTGCAGGTTCAAATCATACACAGGAACAACAAGAAGAAGCCGCTCATCAATGTGACTGTGCTGTTGAAGCCGGGCAAGCCCAACTTCGTCGAGTTCCGGCTCGACAAGGACCATGCCATCATCCTCTGCTTCATCGGACAGTAACCCATTCCGACTACATGGAATTTTTACCGCTCCACCCGCTGTGTGAAACACCCGATAATTATCAGCTAAACACCGAATGTCCCGGGAATTTGACTTTCGACGGTCCGTGCAGTATAATTATGCACGGGAGGAAAAAATGAAATGGAGACCTTTTCCTGCGTTGAAGGTTGCGGTTATTTTTATTGCCGGTGTTTGCGCGGCAGTCGCCGTTCTCATTGTGATTCTCTTACCTGGGCATTCAGAAACGACTTTGTCAGAATCACCTGCAACCTCAACTGCAAACGAGCCTTCGGTGCGGGAAACAGACAGTTGTATGCTCCGGGGACATACCGCAACAGCAAGTCAAAGGGCGCAGGAAGAGGCAAACACTCCCGCGGCACCAGCGGAAGCGCAGGAAGAATCCTCAAATTCCAAGTGCACGAGTGGATGGATCCTGTGCGGCCGTGTGCTTGACGAAAAAGGCAAACCGCTTTCAGGCGCAAGGATATACACAGATTTTGAGGGGCAGTCCTGGGTTGGTGACCCGTGCCTGGATTCGACAGGGATTGTGACAGGCAGCGAAGGGAAATTCGAGGGTTCCGGCATTGAGCTGCAGTCCCACTGGAACCCGCCGAACCTCAAGTCGATTACTATAATACACCCCAACCACCCCTGGAAGCGTGTAGATAGCAAAACCTTTGAGAAGAAGGACAAGACGGTAAACCTCGGCGATATCCGGCTCGAAAAAGGTGCGACAGTAATCGGCACTATCCGTACCTCCTCGGGGTCGCCTCTCGCCGGTGCCACGGTGAGTATAGGTGACAACAAGTACAACTTCCCCAGGATGGGGCGTGGTGTTATTATCTCCTCTAATGCAAGCTCGAAGGATTTCAGCAAGGTAACGACGACCGATGGCAAGGGTGGCTACTGCCTCAGAGGCGTTACACCCGGCGAGTGCATCGTTCGCGCGTGGTCTGCCACGCATATTTCTTCCGTATCGGAAGTCTTCACAGTTTCTGACAAAGAATCGAAGGTTATAGACCTCTGGCTGGAAGAAGGGGGAGTAATTACCGGCAGAGTCACCTACTCGGACGGCAAGCCCATACCGGGCCTCAGGGTATATGTCAGCGCCTCGGCATACGACATAC
>DAOVDS010000237.1 GCA_030669415.1 bacterium | reverse complement strand
GAAAAAGCCGTTTCAGTTGAAGTTTCCTGAAGTGGTAGGCATCAAACATATCGGAGTCGCATTGTGACGGGAAAGAAACTTCCTGTTCTCAAACCGCGCGAACTGATTGCGGTTCTCCAAAAGTTGGGATTCATCAACACGCGCAAATCCCCGGGAAGTCACTGGCGATTCGTGCATCCTGGCGGCAGAAAGACAACTGTACCGGTTCACAAAGGGACGACTATCAGCAAAGGACTGCTGCGAAAGATTCTTCGTGATGTTGACATCTCACCCGCGCAGCTCAGGGAGCTTCTTCGAAAGAAAAGATAACGTAGCGATATTGACCGCTACATCGCCGAAATCAGTAAAATCCTGCGCTAACGATGATCTTAAACAGTGTACATTTAGACCAACCATTGTTTGAAAGTGGTGCTTTCAATCGGGCCTGATTACTTGCTTTGTCGCATCAACGCGGCACCGCCGCATGGTCCTCAATTCAGAAGCTTCACCTGGCCCACGATGTGTTCAAACAGCAGATACTCGTGTCCTTTCACGGTATCCCATTTAACGTGGTGGAGCTGTGGATCCGCGCCGATATCCATCCTGGTTCGATAATTGCTGAGCCTGAAGAGCGTGCGATTCACTCGCTCCCATAGCGTGTGGTCGATGCGAAGCGTCGGTAGCCTCTTAACGAGATCGTGCGCCAGATCGTTCCGGTATTTGCGCAAGTCCTGGATGGTGGCTATGTCATTGTCGTTGATGGCTCTCATGAAGTCGCGAAGGTACAGCAAACATGCCTCGAACTCGTTGATAGCTCGATATAGAACGTCTTCTTCGTACGACTTGAACAGCGACGTTGGGCCGAACTTCGTGTCGGCATAGAAGGACTTAATGGGCGATACGATCATGCTCTTGACGAGCTCGAAACCTAAGAGCGCAAGCCCAGCGTAGGTCAGACGCTGCGTCAACTCCTCTGAGCCCATATCCAGCACCGATTTCATTCCACTACTCTCCTCACGTAATGCATAATAATGTTGTAAATGTTCATCCATGCACAGGTTGAATTGCTCTGTAAGATATTCTACCCCCCTGAACGCTTACTCTTGTTCTACAGCCGGTTCACCATGCCTTCCGGCATGGTGCTTCCGGTACTATCAGGAGTTTAGAGCGGCACCGCTTCTCTCAGCACGCGTTCACGGATACGCTCGCGCAGTCCGTTCACCGTTACGACATCCACTCTAACACCGAGGAGGTCGTTAAGCTCAGTCCAGAGTCCACCCAGATCAAGCAGGCTCCGGCCGGGTTCAAGCTCGACCAGTACATCGATGTCACTTTCTTCGTCCGCTTCACCTCGTGCCACTGAGCCGAAGATACGAACGTTGTGCGCGCCGTGGCTGGCGGCGATGCGCAGGATTTCATCGCGCTTCTGTTTCAAGATTTCGCCAATATCCATCTTCAGACCCCTTTTTATACAAAGATAACATCTTATACTTGACGGGGCAAGGTTTTTTGCGGCCAGAGGCCGCGGCGTTTCAAGTCCGGGGGTTCCATTGCACGCTGTGAACAACGTGGCAGAACATCCGCGGGTTGAAACCCGCGGCTTTGGAATTATTCCCGCGGCATGAATGCCGCGGGTTGTTACTGATTCTGGATTTTGATGATGGTGTCGGGCGGCTTGGCGGGAAAGCCTTCGTTGGGGTGCTTCCATTGGTTAGTTGTCAGTAATGATTATCTTTGTCTCGGGCGGCTCGTCGAAGTCCTCGCCTGCTTCCTTGGGGCGCTTGAGGCCGGGGTATCTCTTGATGATAGTCTCCCAGCAGCCCTGTTTGCCCCGTGACTGGTTCGTGCAATACATGAATTTCATGTGTTTTGCGCCATCGCCGGCGTTCATGATGCAGTCAACCTGCTCGCCATAGTGGTCAGGCAGGCTGAACTTGGCGTGTCCGAACTCGTGGACGAAAGTGAGGATAAGGCACTTGCCGCCCACGGTCATCTTGCCACCTTTTTGCGCGTACCCATAGGCGGTGCTGCCGCCCTTGGTCCTGACCTTAATCTCGTCGAGGTTCTGGACTATCACATCGCCGTCGGACTTCTTGTCGTAGATATGCGCCTCGGCGATATAGATTCCGCCGCCGGTCATGTCCCAGATTTTTTCGGAAGCCTTCTGGACTATTTTCCCGAAGCGCTCGAGATGCATCTTCTGGGCGTCCGGCTGGAAGGAGCAGCGAATCTTGAATGCCATTTTTATCTGCTTGGCGAGCTTGAGCATTTTCAGCCGCCGCGCTCGCGCTTCCTCTGCCTTCTTTATCTTCTCGAGTTGCTCCGGCTTGACCCACTTGTCCTTGTACTTGACGTAGCCCTTGGCTTTGTAATATTCCTCCTTTGAGACCCACTTGCCATCGAGCTTGCGGTAGCCCTTCCTGGCCATTTCGAGGTCATCTTTTTTTATCCAGTCGTCGCCGTACCTGACGAAACCGGCCTTGAGCTTCTGGGCATCTTCTTTCGTGACCCACTGGCCCTCGTACTTGACAAGCCCGATTGCCTTGTTGTATTCGTCCACAGCAAGCCATTTGCCCTTGTGCCTGCGGTGCCCGAGCTCCATGCGAGCGAAGTAGTGGTTCGGCTCTATCTCAATCGCCATGCGGAACATCTGCTCGGCCTCTTTCTTCAGGCCCACGCTTTGCGCCCACCCGCCTAATTCCACAATGGCATCAGAGTCGCGCTTATTGACCTTCTTGAGGCGCTGCTGGAAAATCTCACTGACAGTGCCTCGCTCGATAAAGTCGATGTCATCCTTGTTGACCGGCACCTCGCCGTACTTTGTCTTGACGATGACCTGGTCGTCATCTTCGTCAACAATCTCGCCTTTGATTATTCCGCCGGTGTTCAGGTAGATGATATCGGCGGCGGCTATCGCGGACAGGGTTAGGAGCAGTGCCAGCGTCAGTGCCGAGCGAAACGAAGAAGTGCCAAGTCCCATGTCTGCCTCCTGCAAGTCGGCCGGCCGGCGGCTGGATATGCCGGCCCTCTATAACAGTAATATGTCATCCGGTGCACTTGTTATGTCATTAAACTGTAACCTTTTATCCGCCCAGCCTGCGTATCTGGAGCGAGTTTGTCGTGCCGGAGGTGCCGATGGGAAGACCCGCGGTGAAGACGACTGTGTCGCCATCCCCGGCGAGCCCCTTACTCTTGAGCGCCTTCTCCGCCGCGGTGACCATCTCCTCGAAAAACTTGCGGTTCTCTGTATGCACCGGGTAGACACCGTAGTAGAGCGCCATTCGCCGCAGCGACTCGGCGTGCGGGCTCAGGCCGGCAATCGGCGTGGCGGGGCGGTACTTCGACATGAGCAGCGCGGTCCTGCCCGTTATGGTGAATACCCCGATAAGCGCCGGGCTTATGTCGCGCACCACCTGGTAAACCCCGTGACACACTGCATCTCCAATAGGGGAATCCACACTGAGCCTCGTGTGCGGCTCTTCAGTCAACTGCTCGAAGGCGTACTTCTCGGCCCGCTGCACAATCCGGTCCATCATCTGAACCGTGCGCACGGGATACTCGCCGATAGCGGTTTCCCCTGAGAGCATCACGCAGTCGGTCCCGTCGATTATGGCGTTTGCGACATCGGAGGCTTCCGCGCGTGTGGGGCGCAGGTTGTGCGTCATTGATTCGAGCATCTGCGTCGCCGTTATGACGGGCTTGTCCTTCTCGTTGCACTTGCGTATCAGCGTCTTCTGCACCTCAGGGACCGCTTCCGGGTTCATCTCGACGCCGAGGTCACCGCGGGCGACCATTATGCCATCCACATCTTCAATTATGGCATCTATCTCGTCGAGAGCTTCCGGTTTCTCTATTTTGGCAATGACTTTCGCAAATCCACCGGATTGAGAGATGAGCTCCTTCGCCTCCCATACTTCCGCCGGGCTTCTCACGAACGAGAGCGCGATATAGTCAACGCCGTTCTCAACTCCCCATTTGAGCAGTTCCCTGTCGTTATCCTCGAGAGCCGAAGCCGAGATGTCGGCGCCCGGCAGGTTGATTCCCTTATTGGAGCTCACGGTGCCGCCTTGCACTACCTTGCAGACAAGGCGTTCGCCATCCCTGGAAGTTACGGCAAGCTCGATGTTTCCATCATCAATAAGTATCCTGCCGCCAACTTCGACATCGCTGACAATTCCCGGGTACTGCACCGGGATGGCATCTCCCCTGGCGGACTCGCCGGCCACCAGTGTTATCTCCTGCCCGTTCTCGAGCTTGACCGCTGCGGCGAGCTCACCTACGCGAATCTTCGGGCCCGGCAGGTCCTGGAGCACGGCAACGTATGCGTCCAGCTCTGCGGCGACTTCCCGGACAGTTCGCAGTGTCCGCTCGTGCTCCTCGACAGTGCCGTGCGAGCAGTTGAGCCTCACGGCATTCACGCCCGCCTTGATAAGCCCGGCTATCACCTCCCTGCTGGAGCTTGCGGGGCCGAGCGTGGCAATTATCTTGGTTTTTCTCATGTGTTCCTCTTGCCGGACAGCTTATTCCTCCAGCTTGTCGAGCTTGCTCATTGCTTGCGAGGCACATGTGTTCAAACACATCGTGCGCTGTTAGAGGCTCCAAGTGTAGCTGCTGGGGCTTCCCAGGTCAATACTCATTCGCAAGGGACATCGTTTCCGTGTCCGCGACAGTTGTAGGTAATCTCTGCGCGCCGGGTTACAGGGGCCTTGAACTTACGAAGCCCCGGGCTTCAGCCCGGGGGCCCCCGCCTTGAAAGGCGGGGCTTCAGAATCCACCTACAGAAATGTCCTGCACACATCATTTCCTGCCGCCGAACACTCATAAAATATCCGGGTCAGGCATGCTGCCACTCGTCGGCGGGAGCTGCAGTTCAAATCTTTTTAGGGGGTGATTGAAAAAATTCTTTTGACAGGCAGGGGCCGGGTTGTTAGAAACATACGCCAAATCGGAAGAAGAGCAACAGGGAAACACACGTATGGGTAAATCGCTGGTAATTGTCGAATCGCCCGCCAAGGCGAAGACCATCAACAGGTTCCTTGGCGATGGTTTTGTGGTCCGGGCATCCATGGGGCACGTCCGGGACCTGCCCAAGGACGAGCTCGGAGTTGACCTGGAAGGCAACTTCGAGCCCACCTACGTGAAGCTGTCTTCGCGAAAGAAAGTATTGAGCGGGCTCAAGAAATTAGCCGGCGAGGCTGACCTCGTTTACCTTGCAACGGACCTCGACCGCGAGGGGGAGGCGATTGCCTGGCACCTGATTGAGGCTCTCGGTATACCGCATGAGAGGGCGCGGCGCGTTACGTTCAACGAAATTACAAAACGGGCCATAACGAAGGCGTTCAAGAACCCGGGCGAACTCTCCCTCGACAAGTTCAACGCGCAGCAGGCGAGGCGCATACTTGACAGGATAGTCGGGTACAAGCTCAGCCCGCTTCTCTGGCAGAAGTTCAAGCGGGGTTTGAGTGCCGGCAGGGTGCAGTCAGTCGCGACCCGCATGGTTGTTGACCGCGAGCGGGAAATTGAAAATTTCAAACAGGAGGAGTACTGGGTAATCAAGTGCTTTGTTCATCCTGACAACAGGGATGGCGAAAAGTTCTGGATTACGCTCGTCAGACAGGATGAAGAGGACTGGAAACCACATGCCGAGCAGGAAGCGCAGGATGTACTTGAGAGCCTCAAATCCTCGCGGCTGGAAGTAAGCGAGTTCACTGCGGAAGACGTCAACCATTACTCGTTTCCGCCGTTTACCACCTCGACGCTCCAGCAGGGCGCTTCGTACAGGATGAAATTCCCCGCCAAGAAGACGATGAAAATAGCGCAGCAGCTTTACGAGGGCATTAACCTGGGCGACAAGGGACGCCGCGGCCTCATTACGTACCACAGGACGGATTCGGTCCGGGTTTCATGGGGCGCAGTCGCTATGGCGCGCGAGTACATAGGTGAGCAATACGGCGAAAAATATCTCCCGAAAAAAGGGCGGATGCACAGGCAGCGCCCCGGCGCGCAGGCGGCGCACGAGGCGATTCGACCGACAAGCATGCGCTACGAGCCGGAAGACATTAAAACACACCTGAGCCGGGACCAGTATCAAATTTACCAGATGATATGGCAGAGGTTTGTCTCTTCCCAGATGGTGCCTGCCGTTTACTCGGAACGGGTCGTGCAGGTCAGGGCCGGGAAGTACGCGCTCGAAGGCAAGTCAAGGACGCTGGAGTTTGACGGCCATTCAAGAGTATCAGGTTTTGTGAAGGATGTAATGGAGCCGGTGCTGCCCGGTATGGAGACGGGAGAAAAGCTGATTCTTGACGATACCGAGCATGAGCAGAAGTTCACCAAGCCTCCCGCGCGGTACACCGAGGGCTCGCTCGTAAAGGAACTCGAAAAGGAAGGCATAGGCAGGCCAAGCACGTACGCTACTATCATAACGACGATTCAGGACAGGAAATACGTCGAAAAGAAACGAGTCAGCCTTTTCGCCACGAACGTGGGCAAGGTCGTGACCGACAAGCTCGTCCAGTTCTTCCCCAAGATAATGAGCCTGAAGTTTACCAGCGGCATCGAGGAGAAGCTTGACGAGGTCGAGGAGGCCAAAACGGACTGGCATGAAGTGCTCCAGAACTTTTACACGACATTCCAGGAGAACATGGTGAAAGCCAAGAAGGAAATGGTCCCCAACGGGGAATCGCAGGAAACAGGTGAAGTATGTGACAAGTGCGGTAAGCCCATGGCAATCCGGTTCAAGGGCAAGGATGCCTTTCTCGGCTGCACCGGTTACCCGGAATGTAGAAACTCGCGTCCCATAGACGGGCCGCGTGAAAAAAAGCCGGTCATCGAGACAGACCTGAAATGCGACAAGTGCGGCGCGCCCATGGTCATCCGTGAGGGCCGCTACGGGCGCTTCGTCGCATGCAGC
>DAOVDS010000337.1 GCA_030669415.1 bacterium | reverse complement strand
CAGCGCGACGATACACGCCGCAACTATGACTGAAAGCGCGAGGTCATCTGTGCTCTTAGGCTTTATCACGTGCTATTCCCCAACTGCGAATGGTCGAACAGTGATTATCGGCATCACACCGGCACCAATCAAGCTATTTCCGCCGCGCAGGGCCAACACGTGACCTTACGAAGCCCCGTCCGCCGGACGGCGGATTCAGCCCGGGGGCCCCCGCCTTGAAAGGAATCCACCTACAGAAATGTCTTGCACACAGCTATTTGGTCTTTTCAGAAGTTCGGCACTCGCAGGTCTGCCTAAAACAGCAGGATAGAAAACTCACACAGCAGGCACACTCAATCAAGAATAGGGCAACCGACGCCGGCTACGCTCGATACGACATAGAGAAGAACGAGACCCACCACGCTGACAAGATGTGGTTGCTGGCCCTCGCCTGGGAAATAGAATTCCATCTGAAGAAAACAAGAGCCAGAAAATGGCGCCTGATGAGTGAAGTTGCGTTACCTCTTCTTCTCTTTTTGCAGCCACTGAACCACGGCTGTCACGTCAATGTGCTTGACTGCGCGGAAGAGGTCACGGCGGTTGATTATGCGAAGCACAACGACATTCTTACCCTCCGGCAGAAAGAGCGACCTGTAATCGCCGGTCTTGATTTCCCAGTAGTCCACCCCTCGCAGTCTCTTGACCTTGCCCGGCGGCCAGGGCGGAGTCTCCAGGAGTCCGAGGTCTTCGACAATCTGACCGGCGTTGCGCCTGGGAAGTTTGAACAGGTCTCGCTTCGCCTTCGGGGTGAGTATTACGGTGCGCTTATCCACGGCGCCTCTTCAGTTCTTTCTTTACCGTATCGAGGTCTGTGCCGCCCTTCTCCTGGTACTCGACATACGCCCGAGAGAGTTCTGCAAGCAGTTTGGGGTTGTGCGCGATGATAAACTCTTCAATTGAATCTTCATCAATGGGCAGGACAACGGCGACAGGCTTGCCGTACTTGGTAATCACCGCGTCCTCTCCCTTAAGTCCTTCTATCAACTTGGAGCCGTTAATCTTCATGTCCCTGATGGTGACGAACTTCATAGCGATTCTCCTTGTAGCTCTTTTGTCCTACTTAACTATACGACGAGAAAGGCGTGCTGGCAACAAGAAAATCTGGAGGACTACCCAAAAATGTCGAATGCGAGAGTTGATTCGTTCCCCCGATACGACACTAAGAAGAACGAATCTCACCATGCAGATAAAATGTGGTCGCCGGCCGCCGCGCCCGGCTATTTGCGCCTGTACGGCCCCGCAGCGCAGCCGCTTCTGCGGTTGTCGTGGCGGAACGTCGGCCAAACGCCCTTTCCCGTTCCGTAAGTTAAGACGTAAGCGCAGCCGTAGTTTTTCGACCTCGTTTTGTCGGAGGTGCCTTTGCCGCAGACAAAGAAGATGTTACTCCTGCCGTCACCGTTGAAGTCCGCGATAACAGGCGCGTGGTCTATGCCCTCGTGCTCGTGCTTGCCGCAGGTGGCATCAAAGGAGGCCAACTCTTCGCCGTCCGCAGCGCGCCAGATACGCAGGCGCCTGTCACCGCCGCCGAACACTATTTCAGGCCTGCCATCGCCATCGAGGTCTGCCAGCGCCGCGCCCCGCGCCGCGGTGCATTTCAGGTCTTTTTTCCAAAGAAGCTTGCCGTCGTGACGGAAGACGTGTACGCCGCGCACGGTGAGCACGATTTCCAGCTTGCCATCCCCATCGAGGTCGCCCAGGGAGACTGGCGCGAATGCCCAGTGTTTGGTGAACTTGCGCCGCCATTTCACGGAGGCATCCTTCGCGTCAAGAACGTAGAGGGTGCCGTCGGTCGAGCACACCACGACCTCGGGCTTGCCGTCGGCGTCGAGGTCGCCGGCCGCCACACCGTGGTACATCCAGCCGCCCGCCTTGAACTTCCAGATGAGCTTCCCTGTTTTTCCGTTCAGGGCATAGACGTTGTCGCTGCCGCGCCAGTCCGTGAACACCACGTCAAGACTGCCGTCACCATCGATGTCCAGGACAACCGGCTCCGACTGTATGCAGCCTTTCTCAATGCGGTAGTCCCAGACTCTGGTGCCGTCCTCGCCATTGAGCACGTTGAGCCAGCCGCCTCCCCGCATCCACATGGTTCCGTAGATGACTTCGGGCTTGCCGTCGCCATCCACGTCGGCGAAGGCTGCCGGTGAATCGGTGCCGCTCTGGCTCTTGTGCTTCCACAGGAGGCTGCCGTCTTTCCCGTTCAGGCAGGAAATCAGGCCGTTGGCGGAGTCTGCGAAGACTACATCGAGCTTCTTGTCCCCGGTGAGGTCGCCTATCGTGACGGACGCGTCGATCGGCCCGCCCTGGCTGCGCACCTTCCAGAGAAGCGAGCCATCTTCCGCGTTCAGTGCATAGAGATGCGAATCGTTGAAGTAGGTTCCGAAGACTATCTCGAGCTTTCCGTCGCCATCAATGTCAGCCGTCGCGGCGCTGCCGTAGGAAGGTGCCTTCGTCTTGAACTTCCAGAGCAGCTTCAGGGCATTGTCCTTCTCTATTCTGGCGATGTCCGAGCGGGGAATTTTCAGTTTGCCGTGGGGAGTTTTCAACTGTATGAAGTCCTTCTCTTCCTTGACCACCCTGCCGGATATCCTGTTGCCGTTTTTCAGGTGGACAGTCTCGCCGAATACTGCCGCCGAGAGCAGCACGCAGAGGCCGATTATCAGAAACTGTCGCATTCGTCCTCCCTTGTGCCCGCATGAGAAGCTCTGTTCTCGTACACATGATAGGGTCTGCCTGAGCCTGGCGCAAGAGGGAGTATCGATTTTCCGGCAGGGGGCTGTCCATCGGTGACAATCCCCTGCCGGACAGCTCTTGTTACTGCTGTGTCGGGTCCACGACGCGGCCCATGAAGAGGATGGCGCCCGTGTCGTTGTCGCGGATTAGGAAGAAGAATGGGTGGTCCGCAATGAAGCTCGACGGCTCGCCAAGGGTCATCTCAGCCGCGGTCGCGGCCGCGGCCTCGGTGCCTTTTTCGTTGACTTCCACAAACGCCTTGTGCACGACCCTGCTCAGGAAAAGGTCTTTGGTCCCCGTCATGCCCGAGAAGTCCGCCCTGCCGGCGACAAACGCTGAAGGCATGCCCAACTCCATAAGCATATCGCCAAGCTCGAGCCCTCTGGACATTTTGAAGCGCGGGATGGCAACCTCGCCGAGTTCGCCCTTGGACATCTTGGCGAGCCACTTGTCCAGGTTCTTCTTCGTGAGCTTCGCCTCGAACTTCGCCAGGCCGTCCACCTTGTCAGGCAGGAAGATGACCATCGCGACTTTGCCGCCCTTGTAGGGAAGCTCAAGCGCCATGAAATCATCGCCGTAGGTGTGCTTCAGGTCGATTTCCTTCATGTGCATCATCTTCACTTTGGCGCTCTTGTCCTTCGACAGGTGGAACGTTTCCTTCTTGGTGTTTTTCTTCTTGAACTCGTACTGCCACGTTCCCTTGAAATAGATAGCGTTTGTGAGCACAAGCCGCGTCGCCGGGTCAGGCGAGCCAGGCGCCATGAGCTCCTTTATCTTGCTGCCGGTCTTTCTCCTTACCCACGAGTTGATTTTCTTGCGCGCCTCTTCGGAGGCGTCCTTGAAGTCAACCTCGTTGAGTTCTGCGCCGTAGTTCTTTCTGCTGAGGTCCAGGTATTCCTTGACAAAGCCGTAGTCTTTCTGCCCCCAGAGCGCGTTGGCAATGGTAAGCGTAAGGCCTTTGCGCTTTGCGGAGAGCTTCTTGGACAATCCCTTCATCGCCGGGTGAAGCGCCTTGTCCTCGAGCGTGAAGTGCAGCGTCTTTTTCATCTCGGAGGCGGTTTCGCCCCGGGCGCCAGCATAGACCATTCCAAGCGCGGTCGAGATGCTTGCCGGCGAGATAAACAGGTTCCCCTGCTCTGCGCTGACCTTCGCGTAGAGGTCGCAGGCGAAGTCGTTGCCTGACGCGGCAAGAGCCTTGACGTTCTTGTCATTTGCAGGCCCCTGCGCCGCAAGCTCATCCAGCACCATCCCGGACAGCAGGACAATCAGCCCCGCAAACGCAATAACAACACTGTGCCTTCTCACCATTTT
>DAOVDS010000035.1 GCA_030669415.1 bacterium | reverse complement strand
CCGCCTGTGGCGCGGATGATTCGTTAGCGAACGGCACAACTGATGTAGCATTAGGAGGAAAAAAGAATGGCGAGAAAAGGCACCCAAGCAGAAAAGATAAATTCAAAAGTCCTTGAAATGTTAAAGTCGAACCCCGGCGGTTATAAATGGTCAGAATTAATACGTGCAGTGGAAGCGCAGTACCCTGAAATTGCATTCAACACCATAACGGGAGGAACTTATGATTTTCTAAAAAAATCCAAGGAAATCTACAAAGTAGCCAAGGGTCTTTATCGACATACCACCTACCGAAGTGAGGATGAACAAGAGGAAGAGGAAAGCGAAACTGAAAGAATCACCGAAGAGGCATTCTATCAGCCGTTTGCTGATTGGTTGGTTAATGAATCTGAAGACTGTACGAAAGCTATGCCGTTGGGAGGAAATAAATTCAGGGATAAGTGGGGAACTCCTGATATAATAGGTGTTCGCGAGTCGAGCAGGAGTGACATTGTCAAGTTTCCAACCGAGATTGTTTCTGCAGAATTGAAGACTGATACGAGAGACTTGATTACCGCATTCGGTCAGGCTTGCGCTTACAAGCTGTTCAGTCACAAGTCATACATAGTGGTGCCAGAGAGCTCATCGCAGGATGATGTTTCAAGACTTGATGCCCTGTGCCAGATTTTTGGAATTGGGTTGGTGTTATTCAATAACGAAAAGCCGGATGACCCAATGTTTGAGATTCGAGTCAGGCCAAAGAAGCACGAGCCTGATATGTTCTACGTGAACAAGAATCTTAAGGTTATCGAGAAAGATTTATTCTGACAATCCGGGGACACCCGTAACCGCCTTCTCTGTGTCCTCTGTGGTGAGAAAAAAGAGAAGGAGAGAAATGACATTCGACCGGGATGAGCGGAACATATCCGGCTGCGGCCTGAGCGGCATGATGAGCGCCAAGCGCGAGCGCGTGAGCGGTACCACCATAATCGGCTCGATGTGCAACATGCGTGACAGAGGCAACGGCCTCGGCAGCGGGTTCGCGGCGTACGGGATATACCCGGACCTTCCCGAGCACTTCGCACTGCATCTCATGTATGACTTCGAGGAGGCGCGCGAGGATACCGAGCGCCTGATAAAGAGCGTGTTCGAGGTTGAGCTGGCCGAGCCGGTGCCGACGCGCAAGGTGCGGGCCATTGCGGACCCGCCGGGGTTCTGGCGCTATTTCGTTCTCCCACCCGAGAGCAGTCTTTCCGGTGAGCAGTCCAGTCCCGAGGACTATGTGCTCAAGCGCGTGATGGAGATAAACACCCGGATTGAAGGGGCGTTTGTCGTCTCTTCCGGCAAGAACATGGGCGTGTTCAAGGGCGTCGGCTTCCCGGACGAAATCGGCGAGTTCTTCCAGCTTCCTGCCTATGACGCCTGGACGTGGATAGGGCATGCCCGTTTTCCCACCAACACGCCCGGCTGGTGGGGGGGCGCGCACCCGTTTACCATCCTCGACTGGTCGGTCGTGCACAACGGGGAAATCTCTTCCTACGGCATCAACAAGCGTTACCTTGAGATGTTCGGATACCACTGCACCATGCAGACGGATTCCGAGGTGGTTGCGTACCTGTTTGACCTGCTGATACGCCGCCACAAGGTGCCGCTGGAGCTGGTGCCGAACGCGCTGGCGAGCGGATTCTGGAAAAATATCGACCTCATGGACGAGCGTGAGCGCGAGCTCAACACCGCTATCCGGCAGGTGTACGCAAGCGCGCTGGTCAACGGGCCGTTCGCAGTGATTCTCGGGCACAACGGCGGGATGATAGGGCTTTCCGACCGCGTCAAGCTGCGTCCCATGGTCGCGGCAAGTAAGGGTGACTGGCTCTACATATCGAGCGAGGAGGCCGGCATCCGGGAGATGTGCTCCGAGCCCGACGGGGTCTGGCTCCCGCGGGCAGGGGAGATGGTGGTCGGCAGGCTCAAAGGCGGGTCGGATGAATAGAACACTTCAGCAGCCTGAGTTTATCGTAACTGTTGACTACGACAAGTGCGAGGAGTGCAAGCGCTGCACTGTGCAGTGCGGCTTCGGCGCTCTTTCCTTCAAGGACAGGATTGTCCCCGACCACTTCAAGTGCGTCGCCTGCCACAGGTGCGTTACCTACTGCCCGAGCAAGGCGATTACTGTCTCGCGCAACCCGCTCGATTTCAAGGCGCACCCTATCTGGACCGCGCAGACCATCAAGAACCTCTACAAACAGGCTGAGACCGGCGGCATGCTGCTCACAGGCATGGGCAACGACCTGCCGTACAGGATTCTCTTCGACCATATCGTGATAGATGCCTGCCAGGTGACCAACCCTTCGATAGACCCGCTGCGCGAGCCGATGGAGTTGCGCACCTACCTTGGCAGCAAGCCGGACACGCTGGAGTTTGCCAGGGATTCTGACGGAGACTACAGCCTCGAAACGAAGCTTGACAACCTGATTAAGATAGACGTGCCGGTGGTTTTCGCCCCCATGAGCTACGGCTCAATCAGCTTCAACGCGCAGAAGGCCATCTGCATGGCTGCCAGGCGGGCGGGCACCGTGATGTACACGGGCGAGGGCGGCCTCCACAGGGACCTCTATCCCTACGGCGAGCACATAATCCTGCAGGTCGCTTCCGGGCGCTTCGGAGTCTCCGCCGAGTACCTCAACGTGGGTATTGCAACGCAGATAAAGATAGGGCAGGGCGCCAAGCCGGGAATCGGGGGACACCTGCCCGGTGAGAAAATTCCCGGCCCAATCTCGCGGACGCGCATGATTCCGGAGGGGACGGACGCGCTCTCACCCGCTCCGCAGCACGACATCTACTCGATTGAAGACCTGCGCATGCTGATTTACGCGCTGAAGGAAGCCACGGGATACAAGCCAGTGTGCGTGAAAATCGCCGCAGTCCACAACGTCGCGGCGATTGCCTCCGGTATCGTCAGGGCGGGAGCGAACATGGTCTACCTCGATGGCTTTCGTGGCGGTACAGGCGCTGCACCCAACATCGTGCGCGACCACCTCGGGATACCGATAGAGACCGCGATTGCGGTAGTTGACCGCCGCCTCCGGGAGGAGGGGATTCGCAACCAGGCCTCGATAATCGCCGCCGGCGGCATGCGCAGCGCGGCCGATGTAGTCAAGGCCATAGCCCTGGGTGCCGACGCATGCGCCATAGGCACTGCGGCGCTTGTGGCCATGGGCTGCCACCTCTGCCAGAAATGCTACACAGGCAACTGCTCGTGGGGAATCGCTACGCAGAAGCCTCACCTGACAAGGAGGCTTGACCCCGAGTGGGCGGCTGACAGGCTCGTCAACCTCCTGCGGGCGTGGGACCTGGAGATAAAGGAGGTACTCGGGGCTCTGGGCGTTAATGCGATTGAGAGCCTGCGCGGCAACCTCGAGAGGCTGCGCGGCGTGGGGCTCGACCACACGGTGCTTGAAGTGCTCGGCATAAAACCTGCCGGCGTCGGGATGGGATAGGCATGAGAATCGACGCGAAAGATGTCTACTACAGGGACCTCAATGAGCAGGTGCGCAATGCTATCGCCGGGGGCGAGAAAGACATCGAGATTCTCAATGTGAATGGCCAGCGCTATATCGGCGACGGAATCTCGGCGAAGGATGTGACAATCACCATAGATGGCGTCCCGGGTAACGACCTCGCCGCGTTCCTGAGCGGGCCGGCAATCGTCGTCAACGGCAACGCGCAGGATGGCGTCGCCAACACCATGAACGCCGGTACGATATACATCCACGGGCACGCCGGCGATATACTCGGCTACGGAATGCGCGGAGGCAGCGTCTTTGTCAGGGACGATGTCGGCTACCGCGTCGGAATCCACATGAAGGGTTATGAAGGCAAGGTGCCCAGGGTTGTTGTCGGCGGCTGCGCCGGGGACTTCTTCGGCGAATACATGGCTGGCGGGGTGCTGGTACTGCTTGGACTCAACCGGCCCGACGGCAAGAGCATTGTCGGCGATTTCTGCGCGACGGGGATACACGGCGGCCTGGTGTTTATCCGGGGCGAGGTCGAGTCACACAAGCTGGGCGCTGAAGTCGGGCTGGCCGAGCCGGACGAGAACGACAGGGCACTGCTCGAAGAGCTTGTCGGCGAGTACTGCCGCGTGTTCGGCCCTGAGCCCGCGAAGATACTCGAAAAGCCCTTCCTCAAGCTCTACCCGTACTCCAGCCGCCCCTACGGCAGGCTCTACGCCTACTGAAAACCTGCGCTCACACCTGCACCAGCTACTTCGGGATGAAGTCCATCTTCTTGTCTATCGAGAGAATGAACTCCGCAAGCAGCTTCGCAGTGTTCTCGATGTCCTTGAGTGCCATCACCTCTACCGGCGTATGCATGTAGCGCAGCGGTACGGAGAGCAGCCCCGCCGCCACACCCGCTCGGGTAAGCTGAATCGCGTTGGCGTCCGTGCCGGTCCCGCCGGGGATTCCCTGTATCTGGTGGGGTATCTTCTTTTTCTTTGCCGCTTTGACAAGAAGCTCGTAGACCTTGGGGTTGATATTCGCGCCGCGACAGATTATCGGGCCCTTGCCCAGCGAATACTCGCCGAAGCGCTTGGTGTCGCTGCCCGGATGGTCGGTGGCGAAGCCGACATCTATCGCAATCCCGACCAGCGGGTCAACGCCGTAGGCTGCGGCCCGTGCGCCGCGAAGGCCTACTTCTTCCTGCACGCTCGCCACGCCGTGGACACCGACCTTTAGCTGCTTTGTCTTGGGCTTGAGCATCCGCAACGTCTCGGCCACTATGAACGCCCCCATCTTGTCGTCAAGCCCGCGAGCCGCGACGAGGTCACCCTGCAGCTTGTCGATTGTGTCAACGTAGGTAATGGGGTCGCCGATTTCGACAAGTTTCTCGACCGCTTTCTTCGTCTTTGCGCCAATGTCAATCCAGAAGCTGTGGACCTTGCCGACCTTCTTCCTGTCGTCAGGCTCGGTCAGGTGTATCGCAGTCCTGCCGACAACGCCGAAGACTTTACCCTTCCTGGTGTGGATGTGAATGCGCTTTCCTGGTACCAGGTGCATGTCTATGCCGCCGATTGTGCGAAAAGAAATAAAGCCCTTCTTGCTGATGCTGGTCACCATGAACCCGATTTCGTCAATGTGCCCGGAAAGCATGACCCTGCGCTCGAGCCCCGGCTTGAGAATGGCGATGGTCGAGCCCATTATGTCTGTTCTCACCTCGTCGGCGAAGGGTTCGCAGTATTCCCGGTACACTCTTGCGGCCGGCTGCTCGAACCCCGACGGGCTGGGCGTCTCAATCAGCTTCGCCAGGAAATCGTATGATTCCTCCCTCATGGCTCTCCTCCCTCTGAAAGAAGCGGTTGATTTCGACAGAAGTTTCCCATCAGATAGAAAAGCCCCGCCCTTTGCAAGCCTTTTCTCAAACTTCCTCCCCGCGTGCTTTTCGCCAAATCATGTGCTATACTTGGATACAGAGGCAAAACAATGAAGCGAACTCTCGCAATCATAGCAGTTCTTGCCCTCCTCCCCGCCTGCGGGCAGAGAGGAGAAGATATTCCTGCCCTCGCCGAGGCGAAGAAGCTTGAGACTGCCCTGTTGGTGGCAATCGAGAATGGTGACCTCGAGAAGGTAAGAGAGCTTGTTGACTGCGGTGTGGATGTCAACCTGAAGGATGAGAGCGGTTTAACACCTCTTCACGTTGCTGTCGTCAGCAGCAACGCACAACTCGTCGAGTTTCTCATCGCCAGGGGCGCCGGCTTGAACGCGAAGGACGGATTCGGCGACACGCCTCTGCATTATGCGGTTGAGAGGAACAGTGTGGCAATCCTGAAGCTTCTTCTTGACAGGGGGGCCGACCCCAGCGCAAAGAACGAGGATGGCGAGACCGCACTCCACCAGGCGGCAACACTGGGAGTAGCACGGGCTGTAGAGCTGCTTGTTGCCAGGGGCGCGCAGGTCAACATGAAAGACAAATGGGGCAATACTCCGCTTGACGTGGCCAAGGATGATGACAGGGAGTGCTTGCAGGCGATAGCGCGGCTGCGTAAACATGGTGCCGAGTCTGCGGTTATTCCCGAAAGCCTTCCTGAAGCCGCGATGTACGGGAAGGTCGAGAAGGTAAGGGACTTCCTTGAAGCTGGTGCCGACGTGAATGCAAGGGACGGGGCGGGGTGGGCCGCCATTCACTACGCCGCTCAGCAGGGAGACAAGGAACTCGTTGCACTTCTGATTGCCAAAGGGGCCGAGTTGGAGGCGGGGCACAGAGATGACACACCTATGCACCTCGCTATAGAAGAAGGGCACGCAGAAGTGGTTCAGCTTCTCATCGACGAAGGGGCGGGTATCAAGAACTTCGAAAGCCACTCGATTCTCCACCTTGCGGCAAGGTATGGCCGCATAGAAGTCGCGAAGGTGGCGCTGGCGGAAGGACTTGCAGTGGACCTCAGGGGCAGGTTCGGGTCTACTCCCCTGCACATGGCAATTGCATACGGGCGCCGGGAATTCGCCCAGTTCCTGATAGCCGAGGGCGCCGACCTCAACGCCGTCAACCCCGCCGGCATGACACCTCTGGACTTCGCAAGGGCATGGAAAGCAAAGGAACTGGAAAACCTGTTGCTCTCATGCGGCGCAAGGGCCGGGAAAGAACTCAGACGCGATGAAGAGCAGGATAGTGATGAAGAGTGACATCAGAATTGTGAGAAAAGCGTTTTGCATCCTTGGCGTCCTAATCCTCTTGTCCGCATGCGGGCAGAAGCAGGATGAAGATGCGGACTCAGGTGCGCGAACCCAAGAATCCTCTTTCCGGCAAGCGGTGAAAAAGAACGACTGCGACAGAGTCAAGCAACTTCTTGCGCAGGAGGTGGATGTCAATTTGCCCGACGACGAAGGTTGGACAGCTCTTCACACGGCGGTAACCCGTGGCGCGCTCGAAATTGTGAAGCTCCTTGTGGAAGCGGGGGCTGACGTGAATGCTGAAGACAAGGAAGGTAAGACACCGCTTGACGTGGCGGCGCTCTCGCTCAGGCGGGATGTTATTGCATACCTCTACCAACAGGGGGCAAAGTCTGAGAGGTTTGCGCACAACATAGCCTATCTGGCAGGGGTCGGCGATACTGCAAAAATAAAGGAACTTCTGGCGAGCGGTGCCGATGTCAAGGCGAGAGACGTATGGTTCAGGACTGCCCTGCACTATGCAGCGGAACGCGGGGACAAGGAACTTGTTGAGTTTCTTGTTCATGCAGGCGCAGAGGTTGATGTAAAGGATTGGTATGCCACACCGCTACACTTGGCGATAAAGGCCAGGCACAAGGATATTGTTGAAGTTCTAATCAATGCGGGCGCTGACGTTACGCAACGCCATATCCAGACCCAGTCCGGGCATTCCTGCACACCACTTACCTGGCGGCAGGGTCTGGCAACATCGAGATTGTGAAGCTGCTTATTGCGAAGAGAGCCGAAGTCAACTCAACCACCAAATGGCATGGCGAAACACCACTGCATTACGCAGTTGAAGCTGGCCACAGGCAAATTGCCGAGTTGCTTATAGCCGAAGGCGCTGATGTCAACGCGATGAACGTGTATTGCTCTACCCCGCTGGATGGTGCCAGAGACGATGACATGAAACAGTTGCTTCGCTCGCGCGGTGCGAAGCGCTGGGATGAACTCAGCGAGGAAGAAAGGAAAGAGAAATCCAAGCTACTTGAGGATTTCAAGCCATAGCACTATATTGCGAAAATGCCGGGACCCGCGGGCTGAAGCCCGCGGCTTGTTATAGCAATTCGGCGGCCAGCGACGCGAGTGTGGAGCGCTCGGAGCGCTCGAGTCGTACTGCGCCGAAGAGCTTCTGGTCTTTCATCCTCTCAACTACGTAGCTCAAGCCGTTTGACGCGCTGTCGAGGTACGGGTTGTCAATCTGGTACGGGTCGCCCGTGAGCACGAGTTTGGAGCCGTGTCCCGCGCGGCTGATAACAGTCTTCACTTCGTGGGGCGTCAGGTTCTGGGCTTCGTCAACTACGATGAACTGGTTGGGGATGGAGCGCCCGCGCATGTAGGTGAGGGGCTCAAGCTCGATAACATTATTGTCAATAAGGTCGTCAACCTTGGCGCCCTTCGTGCCGGAAGTGCGGCTCACCTGAAGTATGAACGAGAGGTTATCGTATATCGGCTGCATCCACGATTTGAGCTTCTCCTCTTTGGAGCCGGGAAGGTAGCCGATGTCTTTTCCCAGCGGCATAATCGGCCTTGTGACAAGCATGCATTCGTAGGAGTTCTGCTTCGTCACCTTGTGCAGCCCCGCGGCGAGGGCGACGAGTGTCTTCCCCGTTCCCGCCTGCCCGATAAGCGCGACAAGCTGAACCCGGTCATCAAGCAGAAGGTCGAAGGACATCACCTGCTGCATATTCCTCGGCGAGATGTTCATGACGGATTTTTTCTGCAGCTTGAGCTTTTCGATTTTGGTGGTGCTGGCGTAGGAGCGCATGAGGAGGTGCTTGTGCGTGTTATCCTCGGCGACAAGCAGGACGAACTCATTTGGCTTGACGGCGAAGTCCGGCTTGAAGGTCTTGGCCCGGGAGATTCTGTTGATGTCTCTCTCCGGGAGCTTGTGTTCACGCCAGCCGGTGTAGAGGGTGTCGAAGTCCACCTTTTCCTGCTCGAAATCCTGTGCCTCGATGCCGAGCGCGTCCGCCTTGACGCGTGCGTTAATGTCCTTGGAGACGAATATGACGGGAGCTCTTTTCTTGCTGGTGTACTTGTAGGCAGTGCCGAGGATGCGGTTGTCGGGCGAATCGCTGCGCAGGGGATACTCCCGGGGCAGCCTGGATTCGAAATCCACAATCAGGTTGCCTTTGACCTTGCCGAGAGGAACCTCTTTTGCGAGAGTGCCCTGGCTTCGCAGCCTGTCGAGGGTACGGATAACGAACCTCGCGTTTCGGCCGGTCTCTGTGTTGTCCTGCTTGAAGTGGTCGATTTCCTCAATCACGGTGATGGGAATGACGACCGTGTTGTCTGCGAAGGAGTATATGGAGTTCGGGTTGTGAAGGAGGACGTTGGTGTCGAGAACGAAGTATTTTTTCATTGCCGTACCGGCGCTATTTTTCGGGTGCCTGCGTCTTCTTCGCGAACTCTTCTATCATGCGCCGCGTCATAAGCTCAACGAGAATCTGCAAATCCGCATCCCGGCTTATGCTGTCGGATTTCGTAACGACGACAGTTGCCGTGGAGATGTCGAGCAGTCGAACGTTCAGGTGCAGCAGACCACCCAGTTTCGCCACGGAGCCCAGCAGCAGATAGTCAATCCCCAGCAGTTTCTCTGCAACCTGCCTGGCTTTTTCGTCCTGGACCATGTCCGTCATGGTGAACTTGCGCTCTGCGAGAACATCCGTTATTCGCTGGCGCTCTATTACCTTGAAGAAGCCTGAGTTCTGGAGTGTGGTGGTGAACATCTCGGCTGCCTGGGTGTCGTAGCCCATCCTCTTGACGAAATCGCTTCCCGGGTCGAAGTCGACGACCGCAATCACCTTGCCCTGCGAGGCAGGCTCCGGCCCGGCTCTGCCCGGCTCATAGGAGGCAAGTGTCTTAAGGAGCAGCTTCGCGGCCTCGACTGCCGCGTTGTGGAGGGCAACATTCTTCTCGAGGTCCACATACCTGTCACGAAGGGCTGTGACGCGGGTAAGGAAGCAGATTGAAGAATAGGCCACCTCGGTGAATTTCCTTGTGAAGATGCGCTCAAGACTGTGGACGTCAAGCACGTGCAGGGTCAGCTCGACTTCGCCCTTGAGAGTATAGTTCGGCGACCACAGGGGCGCCCCAACCACGATACCGGGAACATAGCTGGGCAAGGTAAGCCAGTTGAGGCTGAAGGATGCGCGGTGGTTGATTTCGCCGTGGATGACGAGGTCGGTGCCTTCCTTTCGCCCAAGCGAGACCCACGTGAGCTCCGTGGCGTTATCAGGAATCTGGCTGTGCGGGATAATCCTCGTCTTGCTGAACGAGCCGGAGTCCTGCAGCAGGCTTCCCAATTTCAGCTCGACCGCTTCAGACAGGTCTATCCCGTGCTTCTCCTGGCTGAACAGCGCTACCGAGACAGCTTCCTCGCTCACGTCGCGGATGCCTGCTACAGTTATGGAGAAACTGTGCTTGAGCCTTGCGGGTTCGAGCTTCTTCACAGCGGTTGACCTCACCGCCGTGCAGCCGATGTTCATTAAGAGAAGCAGCGCAAGAATGAGGCAGCAGCTCTTACCTGACAGTTGGCTTTTCATATCTGCGTTATCATACACGGGGGTAGCTGCCTGTCAAGCAAAATAGAGTGCGGTAGGACTTGAACGTGACCGCGACAGTTTTGTAGGTAATCTCTGCGCGCCGGGTCACAGGGGCCTTGAACTTGCGAAGCCCCGGGTCTATGACCCGGGGCTGATTCAAACCCCGCCGCACAGCGACGGGGCTTCAGAATCCACCTACAGAAATGTCTTGCACCCGACTTGAACTGGACAGCGCGGGACTTGAAGCGTGGGGCGTCTTCGGGTATAATCTCCGGGTGGAGGTATGGTATGGCGCAGGAGCAGGTTGAGCCGAGAGAGGAACTTGGCTCCTTCTCCCACTCGGAGTATATCGAGCAGATTGAGAGCGTGGTGGAGAGCATTGACCTGGCTATCTTCGCTCTCAACCGCCGCGGGAATGTGATTGTCTGGAACGCGGCCATGGAGCGGCACTTCGGCGGCAGGGAAGAGGCGCTCGGCAAGCACGTGCTCACGGTCTTCCCCGCATTCAAAACCGAGCAGCAGGGGGTGAACTGGGAGAATGTGCTTCTTCGCAACGTGATTCAGGAAGGCAGGTCGATTGAAGTGCGCCGGTACAGTGTTCGAACGCGCGTGTCCGACCAGCACCCGTTTGACATAAAGGCCTTTCCACTTACTTCGCGCAGCGGCGAATCGAACGGTGCGGTCGTGCTTCTTCACGACGTAAAGGAGCAGATAGAGCTCGAGGAGCAGCAGCTTCTCAATGCCCGCACCACGTCGCTGTCGAATCTCGGGGCATCCCTGGCGCACGAGATAAGGAACCCCTTGAACTCGATGTCACTGAACGTGCAACTGCTGCGGGAGAGGCTCGGAAAAGAGCGGGAGGAGAACCAAGAAGAGCTTCTCAAGAACGTCGATGTTCTCCTCGGCGAGATGGGGCGGCTCAACCTGATTATCAAGGACTTCCTTGAGTTCTCCCGGCCTTCGAGTATGCGAAACGAGTTGGTCAATCCGAACGAAATCATTGACAGCATGCTCGAACTCCTGAAAGAAGATGCGCGCCGCAAAGATGTCGAAATTATCGTTGACTTCGGCGCCCTGCCTGAAGTGCTGCTTGACAGGAACCAGATAACGCAGGTCTTCTACAACATAGCGCTTAACGCCATACAGGCTGCCGAGGAGGGTGGGCACCTCGAGATAGTCTCGAGGAGGCGCGGTGACTGGGTCGTCGTCGAGTTCGCCGACAGCGGACCCGGTATCCCCGAAGGTGACCTGTCGCGGATATTCGACCTCTTCTACACGACAAAGGAAAAGGGGACCGGTCTGGGACTTGCAATTGCGGGCAAGCTTGTGGAAAATCATCATGGCCATATAGGGGTTGACAGCAGGGTTGGCGAGGGCGCCACTTTCAGCGTTTTCCTGCCTGTCAAGATAATGTCGAAGTAACCTGTTTCGGTGGTGACATGGGAAGAATTCTCATCGTGGAAGACAACGAGGGCACAAGGAAAGCGATGGTGAGCGTGCTTTCGGTGGAAGGGCACCAGATTCTGGAAGCTGCCGACGGCAGGGAGGGGCTTCGCAAGGCTATTGAAGGCGAAGTCGATGTCGTGGTCTCGGACATGAAAATGCCTGAGATGGATGGCCTCGAAATGCTCGAAAAATTGAAAAGGGAAAAGCCTGACATTGAAGTAATCATGGTTACCGCCTTCGGGACGATTGAGACGGCGGTAACGGCAATGAAGAATGGAGCCTACAATTTCATTGAGAAGCCGATTAGAGACCTCGGTGAAATCCGGGAGCTTGTGCGAAAAGCACTGGAGAAGCGCAACCTGGTCAAGGAGAACATAGCCCTGCGCCGGCAGCTTCGGGACAAGTACAGGTTTGACAGCATCATCGGAAACAGCCCGAAAATTGCGGAAATATTCCAGGTCGTAGCGCAGGTGGCACCCACGCAGGCGACTGTCCTGATTACCGGCGAGAGCGGCACGGGCAAGGAGCTCATCGCCAACGCGATACACTACAACAGCCCGCGTGCAAACAAGCCCTTCGTCAAGGTAAACTGCTCTTCACTGAGTGAAAGCCTGCTTGAAAGCGAGCTTTTCGGACACGAGAAAGGCTCCTTTACAGGAGCCGTCGCCCGGCGCAAGGGACGTTTCGAGATAGCCGACGGTGGCACACTGTTCCTTGATGAAATCGGGACTCTTACCCCTGCCGTGCAGGTGAAGCTGCTGCGCGTACTGCAGGAGCATACTTTCGAGAGAGTCGGCGCCAACAAGCCCATAAAGGTCGATGTCCGCCTTGTCGTCGCGACGAATCGCAACCTTAAAGATATAATGGAAGCAGGCGAGTTCCGCGAAGACCTCTACTACCGCGTAAATGTCGTGAATATCGAGGTCCCCCCGCTTCGTGAACGCAAGGAGGATATCGCCATCCTCGTTGGGCACTTCATCGGCAAGTACGCAAGAAAGAACGACAGGAATGTCACGGCGCTTACTGACGAGACGCTCGCAATACTGCGCGCGTATGATTATCCGGGCAACGTTCGCGAGCTGGAAAACATAATTGAGAACGCCGTGGTGCTTGCGCAGACAGAAGAGATAACCCCTGCGCAGCTTCCCCAGGGGCTGCGGGAAGGGGCTGCTTCGCCTGAGGCGATTTCCATCCCGCTGGGTGCGAGTCTCAGGGAGATGGAGAAAGAGCTGATAAGGGCAACGCTTGTCCGGGCCGACAACAACAAGACGAAGGCTGCCGCAGTCCTCGGAATCGGCGTGCGAACACTCCACCGTAAAATGGAACAGTACGGCCTGCGCGAGTAAAACAGGCAACAAAGCCGCGGGCTTCAGCCCGCGGATGGTTTAGCCCCGCCGCCTGCGGCCCGGAATAGATAACAAGCCCCGGGTTTTACACCCGGGGAAAATCGAAGCCGCGTTGCCTGTCACGTGGTGTGTTCTATAGAGTTGCGTCAACCCCACCACACCTAAATGTGCAAAGTGTCCCCCGGATTCCACGTGCCGTATCTATCAGTCGCCAAACACGAAATACAACATTGGTTTGATATACAAGATCACAAGCACGAAAAGGATAACCACGACCACCATCTTCCACTTTTTGGATATTCTGGTGGATAGCAAGTGAACGATACTCAATGCGGCGGCGAATGGTGCTACGTAGAGACCTAATTCACACCACAGTGCTCCTGCTTCACCTTCAGGAATGGTATATGCCACAACAGCGAGTAGGATGGCAAGGCTTAGACAAATTAAGGTTACTGTCGGGCATCCATTATCTTCACTCATCTGTTCATGCTTGCGGTTGTTCGTGCTGTGTACCCTTCGCTAAATGGTTGGACATTTTTTGAAGAAGTTTGCCAGGTATTTCAATTACTAAATATAATAGGCTTTCTGGGTCTGCAAAAGAGTCTAAATTCATGCGAGAAACAATGCAAGTGATTTCTGTGGAGTTCTGCAGTGAGGTGTCCGCGACAATTTTGCTGGTAACAGGCATTTAGCCGGCGAACTTGTTCGCCGTGTTATTCATCACTCGGCGGGCAAGCCCGCCGGCTAACTATCTGCACTGCAAGCGGCGCGGCTGAAAGGTGGTGGTTGGAAAACCGTTGACTCGCTGAGAGCGTGCTGGTACATTCATGTCGCGGAAATGAAGCATTAGGAGCGTTCGCTATGACCATGATGGAAGAGAAGTCGTTCACCTGCCCGGTTGATGGCGAGGTGTTTCAGGATGGGATAATCATCTCCACGAACCAGATGGGGCAGTACACCGATTTCAAGCCGGTGGTGGGAGGACTCTTTCCTTTCCCGTTTTATGTCCACGCGTGTCCCGTCTGCGGGTTCGCCGGGTACGAGGAGGATTTCCAGGCGCAGTATGAGGATGATTTCAAGAAATGGGTCAAGTCCGAGCTTACCGGCGAGCTCGAATCCGGACCGCTCTATGGCGGGCTCAAGTACCTGCTCGCGGCGCGGTGCGCGCACAGGCTCGGCAAGACGCGCAGGGAGGTCGCCGACTTGTATCTTCGAGGTGCATGGTGCGCGCAGGATGAAGAGGCGCCGGAGCTGGAGGCGCGATGCAGGAAAGAGGCGGCAGTGCATTTCGAGAGCGCGCTCGCCGCGGGTGAGATTGACGCAAAAGAGCGAGCCCCGATAGTGTATCTCGTCGGCGAGCTGCATCGCCGGCTCGGTGACAGTGAGGCCGCGGGCGCCTGGTTCGACAAGGTGGCGGGCGAAATCGTGGATTCACAGGAACAGTCGTGGGTGCTCAAAATGACCGGGATTCAGAGGGAAAACCCCGTCGATACCTTCCCGGAGGAGCTCGGTCAGTAATCTATTCCCTCGACCTGCGAAATGCCCTTCGCATAGTGATGCTTGACTTCGACCGCCGTGGTTATCAGGTCGGCAATCTGCACAAGCTGCTCAGGTGTGCCCCTGCCGGTGACAACAATTTCGACATTCGGGCTGCGCGAGGAGATTACCTCAACAGCCTCGGCCGCATCGAGAAGCCCCATCGAAAGCGCGTAGTTGAGCTCGTCGAGTATCAGGATGTCGCAACTGCCATCCGTGCTCTTTGTCCTGGCCAGCTCGAGCCCGCGGCGTGCCCACTCGAAGTCTTCAGGCCCCGGGTTGGCGGGGTCCACGTGGCACTTCATGCAGCCTGTGCACACGAAATCAGGCGACCCGTCGTCCGACCTGCAGGGCGCCCCTGTCTGAGTCACCTCGAGCAGGGGTGCGAGCTGGGCCGCTGTCCTGAGCTCGCCGTAGCGGTTGGAGCACTTGAGAAACTGAATCACCTGCACTCTGAGCCCGTGCCCGATGGCGCGCATCGCGAGGCCGAACGCGGCGGTCGTCTTGCCCTTTCCGTCGCCGTCGTACACTTGCACCAGTCCGGTTTTAAGGCTCACGCGGCTACCTCAAAAAACAGCGGGCCCGGAGTACCCGGGCCCGGCAGCTTGTTGGCGAAGACTTGTTCCTACTTGTCTTTCTCTTTTTCTTTCACCCACTTGTACCTGGGGTCCCTGGCATTCTTAACCATGTCCATGACTTCCTTGGCCACGTCCGAAATCCTTCTCTGAGCAAGCTCAAACGTCAGTTTCTTGGCCGTGGGGTTCTTCCACTTCCAGTCAACCTTGCTGAGAGCATCCCGGTCCAGCAGCACCTTCCTGTCTTCAACCCAGGGCACGTCGTGCAGGGTGTTCTCGGTCTGGTCCTCTTTCGGAACCGGCGGCTCGTAAAGGCGCGGCTGGTGGTCCGGCGCATAGGCCTTGTCCAGCTCGGTGTAGTCGTGCTTGCTTGAAGGCACCTTCTCGTAAATCTTGGCCTCCTTGCGGAACATGTCAACGCCCCAGACGGGTGAGTAGAGGGTCAGGCCGCAGACGTGCCCGTAATGAATGTCTCCCTCCTGCCGGTGGCCGAAGTTGCCGACATCCCTCTGGCAGGTGGGACAGTACGTGGTGAAGTCCGGGTCGAAACCGAGGCCCACTTCCTGTTCGTAGACGGGAGACCACCTCGTAAACTCGGCATCGTAAAGCTCCGGGTCCACTTCACGCTTCGCCTTAAAGGAGAACTTCGTCTTTGACTGCCCCTTCCAGAACACGTGGTTTGGGCCGACCTCGCGGGATGCCATGTAGGACCATCGGGTGTTTACGAATTCTCCCTCTCCTGACTTGTACCGCAGGTAGGCAAACGGGGCATCCTTGAGCGGGAACTCTCCAATCTTCCACTGGCGCCACGGCTCAGTCTCGCTGTTGCTCACCTCCGCCTCGATTATTGGCTCCCACTTCGTCTTGCCGGGAACGTGCCCGGGGCCGATGTTTACCTTGGTGTCCGGGTCGTACTTCGTCACAAACGGCGTGTGAGGGTATCTGTGCTTCACATCCCTGTTGTCTGTCAGGTTGAGCTCTGTGCCCACGTAGTCCTTGAACATGCTGTCTACGGGGAGGGTGTCGGTGATTTGAACCTCGTCCTGCATCTTGTTGAAGTACTCGTCAACCTGTTTTGGCAAGTCTTCATTGTAGTTCGGCCTCGAGCTGCATGAGGCCAGAGCTACCGCCGCCGCGGTCAGGATGCCTAAAACCAGGGCGTTCTTGCACATGCTGCCACTCCTTTCACAGTCTCTTACATCAAATCATTGTAGACACTCTCCTGCGTTTGTCAAGAAAAATCAGCCGCCACGGACGTTCTTTTGCGACTGGCCTGCTGCTACTTTTTCTTCCTGGGGAACAGGTCCGGCCCTGTGTAGATGGGGCCGGTTGTGCGGATAAAGGGAGTTGTAGAGCGCGAGAGAAACAGCAGGGCGAAGCAAGTATCTTCAAGGCAGTTGCCCCAGGAGCCATCCGGGCCCTGAAGCTTGAAAAGCAGCTCAGAGCCTTCCCTGTACCAGAGATGCTCTCCGAACTTCTCGCACAGCGTGAGCATGCCGGCGCGCTCGACCGAGTACAGCGAGTAATAAAGACCCCACCCGAGCCTGCCCGAGCGCCACGAAGAGTCCAGGTAGGATTTGAGATTCCTGCTGATAAAAGCCGCGCCATCGCGTATCGCCTGGTCCGCCTTGGCGCGGATGCGGCCATAGCTCGACTGGCGTTCCAGCACCGCCTTGGCAAGAACCATGTTGCAGACGCCCGCGCAGGTCATCGATAGGTATGCGCGCGAGCGCAGCGTGGAGCCGTAACCCCAGCCTCTTGCGCGCATCTTGTGCAGGCGGGCGCCTCGCCCGTAAAGCTCATCCACGGAAACTGTGTGTGGACCATCCCGGCGCTTGAGAGCCTTCTTCTCCGCCTCGCGGAGTTGCCGGATCGGAACGTCGGCAGCCGGAACCGGGAAAGGCTTGACTTTGCGTCCCGATTTTTCCTGACCCTCGAGATAAGCCCCGGCAAGCAGGGCGACCGTGTCTTTCGGAATGGCCACGCCCAGGCGCTGTGCACAGTAGAGCGCCAGCACCGCGAACTGGGTGTTGGAGCCGTCACCTCCGCCTACGCGCCTGCGCCTGCTGCTTCGCGTCGAGGTCGAGCGGCCCGTGTAGCTCCACATCCCGTTGGCCAGTTGCGCGTCGCGCAGCCAGGCCACAATCGAGCGCACCATCTGCTTCTCGGCTGCCGTGGCGTATCGCGCGAAGCGCTTCCTGAGCTGCTCGTCGAAAGGCATCTTCGGCTTGAGTTCATCGCCGTGCGGTTCGAACTTCGCTTCCAGCGCCAGCATGTACAGGGAGACGCTGTAAGTCTTCTTCAGCGGCTGCTTTCTCAGGTAGGCAAACCCGTTCTTGACAATGTCGCTGTCGCGGTCTGTTCCACACTTCAGACGAGCCAGCAGTGCAAGCGCGGTCGGGCCCGCAGGATACGTGCGGTTGTAGGACGAGCGGTGTGAGCCGGCATGCTCGCAGAGCTTCTCGATGTAGTTCAGCCCTCGCGAAATCGCTGTCTTGATTTTCTTCCTGAATTCCTCGTCGGGCCCCAGCTTCTTCGGCTCAGGGGCACGCTCAGGCTCAGCCGGCGCTGGCGCAGGCGGTGCAGGCTCCGGGACCTCCTTCGCAGGGGCGTCTTCAGGTTCATTCTTTGCCGCCTGCAGTTTGCGCAGCCGCGCCACCCGTCGCGAAGACTCCCCGGCCCATGGCGTGTCCGGGAAGCGAGCCGCATACCCCTCCAGCACGGAAACCGCGCCGGCGTAATTCTCGTTCCTTGACTGCTCGATCGCCTCCAGGAGAGCCCTCGAATACTCGCCCGCAGCCTGGTCAAGCCGCATCGCTTCCCGCCACAGAGGCGCAAGCCGCCCCTCCCATGTCTGGGCACTGCGCAACTCCTGCGGGTACTGCTCGATAACCTCGGCGCTCCGGCGGTAGCTCCCCTGCATCATTAGCTCGAGCGCCCTGTCGCGAGTCCTGCGGTAGACAGATTCGTCCGAAAGCGCCCGGCGCAGGCGGTACTGTGCAACCGCACGGTGCAGGCGGCCAGCCTGTTCCTGGCTGAGGCGCGCAGATGCCGGCCTGGGGCGTTCCTCAGTATGCAGCCTGCCTGTCTGGCGCGCACCCGGGCCGCGTCTGCTTGAATGAAGATAAACAAGGATAAGAGACAGGACAAGCGCGATGAATACGAGTGCGACAAGACGTGAGCCCGACGGGGATGCTGGGGACAGCACTGCACCTGCCGGCACGTGTCTGCGCACTGGAGCAGGCTTGCGGTGATACGAGGCGCAGCGCGGGCAGAGACAGCGTGTCAGCTCATCGATAGCAGCGCCGGAATCGATGTCTTCTTCGAATACCGGCGAGCCGCAGCGGCTGCATCTTTCCGTGACAACGCGCATAGAACGACCTTTCAAAGACTACTACACCGTCACTATTGAAACTGTACGTTCCCGTTTACGGCTATGCTTCCAGAATACAGGAAACTCAACAGCTATTTTCAAAAGTGGCGAGCCACTGCCCGTGTCTGAGTAGCGCAAATACTGTACCTGATTTGACGACCGCGAAGCAAGGGCATTCAGGGCGCATGTATCGCAGAATGTGTAAAAGCTGCTTTACACATCGGCACAAGAGAACAACTGAGCGCATCCGGTTGAGAGTAGGAAGCGGACAAAATTCGGGGCGACTCCCACTCACCAAAACAAGCGACGCTCATTCAGCTGCCTGATGAGCTTCTTTATGCTCGATTTGAGTTCGACAAGCAGCAATTGGCAGGATAGTACAACTTAGAACAAGATTTAACAAGCCCAAATAACCCCGCTTGCGAAGAATTCAGCCCTTGCTCCAACAGGTTATGAAGAAAGGAGGGTTGGGTTATGCGAAGAAACACCTGGACTTACACGGTACAGGTAACTCTTGTGGGAAAGAAAGAGAAAACGCAGGAGCGACTTGCGAGGATTCTGGACCGCAAGGCCGTCATAGAAGGTGCTTATGATATTGCCCGGATAGGGGACAGTGGGGGAATATACGCTTCATATGAGGCGATAGCGCACTACTTGAGAGAATACCACCGCAAAGCGTATATACGGTGCGTTATCGATAAGCATATCAACCCGCTCGATTTTAGCCAAAAAGTAGCGCTTGTTCGGTCGCTGCAGAAGAGGTTTCCCGCCCCTGGAGGGACGTACGTCCAAAAAAAACCTGAAGAACTGGCTTCCAACCACTATGCACTCATTATTGACTTGGCCCGGAGACTAAGGAATTATGCACCTACGTACTACAGTGTGAAGGGGTCGTAGAAGAGGCGTTGACGACTACACTTATCATGCAACTTCGGTGAGCCTGACTCTCTTGCTGATTATTGTGTGAATCTTCTTGTGGCAGCTTCGACAGGTGATAATAACTTCGCTCAAATCGTCAACGTAGTGGACGTGATGGTTTTCAAGATTGTTCGTGCTCCCGCAGAACCAGCACCTGTCTTTCTCTTTCTGATAGTAGTGCCGTGCGACGAGCCTCCTCTTGTATCTGTTCCTTGAGTTGTACGCCTTCTGCCTACAGCTCTTGCTGCAGTATATCCTGAACAGGCTCTTTGGTACGAACTCTTTACCGCAAAAAACGCATTCTCTTGTTCTCATTTTGACTTTTGACGACATAGACGACACGTAGCCTCACTTATTGCAGAATGCGTCCCATGCCTTCTCAGTTCTGCTTGCACCCAGGATAGGTGCTTCTGCTGGAATTGGTGTATGTGGCGCAGGCGGCGCGGGTGGCGCTGAAGACTTGGGGCGACTTGGCTGCTCAAGTGCAATATAGCCTCGTTTAGGCACTATAACTTTGCCCAGCTCAACGTACTCCCGAATTCGTCTTTGAGCGGTTCTGAGACTATACTTCTGTGTCTCACTGAGTATTGCCGCCAGGTCCTTGGCCGGCATAGTGCCGCCGGCCTCCGCTATGACTTTCTTGATAAAGTCTTCTTCGTCATTAACCACGAAGTAGTTCTTGGCAAGGTCCTTCGCAAACTCGAAATCGAGTTCTCCAAACAACTGCTTCAGGAAAAGACATAGAGTTTCTATCCTTTCCAGAATACGTACCGATAGATTAGTATTGTATGTCCGGCTTATTTCGAGAATGCGATTCACTGTGTAGTTGAGTATTGCACTTTTCTCCTGTCTGCTGAGTCGTGCCTTAACTTTGCCGTTTCGTATAAGAATCAGGTGCTCCTCTAAGAGTTGCCAAATTTTCGTGTCCGGCGTATAATTCCTTTTGCTCTTTATCTTGTCTGCTATCTGTTCTCCTGTAAGCAGCAACTTGTTGTAATAGACCCTGTCGAGCATTGCCTTGTGGTTGAAATCCTTGGAGTTGGTTGTGTTGGTGTTGAAGACAATTCGTCCTTCAAAGCGGAACGTCTCTGGAATTCCGAGCGATTCAAACTTTTGGCCTTTACTGCGCCAATCCACAATACCGCTGTAGAGAGCACAACGCAGCATTTGCTGGATTTCGCTGTCGGCCAGCATGGTGAAGCTCTCGTCTACTATCAGGACGGAATTCCTGTGACGACACTTATAGAGAAG
>DAOVDS010000213.1 GCA_030669415.1 bacterium | reverse complement strand
CTCTGCAAAGAGGGGGAGCAGGTCAAAGGGCTGATAATATGTAAAGGGGAAGACGAAAAGCTGAAGTATGCTCTGAAGCCTGTTCAGGACCTCATTAGCGTCAAGTTCTACAGAGTTGATTTCCGTCTGGTTGACTGAAAGCATGCATTTAGGCCGGGCAAGGTGTTTGATGAGTAAGGTTATGCTGGCGGCGGTTCTGGTTGCCGGGCTGTTGTGGGTCTGCGAGGTGAGTTCCGGGCCGAAGGCTGTGACTTACTACCTGCCGCTCGAGTACGGGGACAGCCGGAAGATATTCCAGGGCAACGGCGGGACGCTCAGCCACAACGATGTCTGGAACCGCTACGCGTGGGACTTCTCGCCAATGCCGGTGGGAACACCTGTCGTAGCCGCGGCTGACGGGGTAGTGACCTTCATCAAGGAAGACACTGCCGGCCCCACAGGCAGGCATGAAGACAACAACAAGGTAATACTGAAGCACGCCGATGGCAACGTAAGCGAGTACCTTCACATCAAGCAGAACGGCGCCCTTGTCGAGAAGGGCCAGAAGGTGATGCGCGGAGACCTCATCGCGTACTCCGGCAACACTGGAAACTCGGGCGGGCCGCACCTCCACTTCCAGCTCAGGAAGGGCCACCACGTTACAGGCGTGAGCGTTCCCTGCAAGTTCGCGGATGTTCCCGGTGATGGTATTCCCAAGAAAGGGGATACAGTAACGTCCAAGAACTTCCCCACCCGCTACCGGAAAGAGTTTGACGAGATTGAGGAGACAGCCGGGCTTCTGCTGCTGTGCCGGGACCTCGGCTGCATCGAAGCGTCCTTGAAGGGCATGAAGTCCTTTGCGAAAATCAAGATTTCCATGCCGCTTGCGGTTCTGAAAGAAGCAGTCAAGAAGCGCGACAAGCTCCTGACTGAGTACGAAAAGGCGGCTGGTGATGCGCTTGAAGCGCTGGCGAAAGCCAGGAAGGCCGGGGACATCAAGGCGGCTGTCCGCTCGGCGTACTTCGGCGAGAAGGACTTTGCGCAGTCGAAGAAGAAGGCTGACTTCAAGAAAGCGCATGCCGAGCTCAAGAAGGAGCCCAGGTACAAGGAAGCGCTCGATGCGCTCAAGGGCGAGCGCGACTACAGGACGAAGGTAGCCAGGGCCGTAAAGAGCGAACTGAAGGTGGCGGCCAGGCGCAGGAAAGGCGCCAAAGCGTCCTACAGGAGCGTTATCAGGAGCTACGAGCAGGCGCTCCCGGGCGCGCCGGAAGGTAAGATTACCGAGAGCCTCGAGAAACACATCGAAGAGCTTAAGGCGACCACGAAAAACAAGTAAGCCGCGCAGTACCGACTGCGCAAATTTGCGGCAAAAATGTAATATTTCTGTAAAATGCTCTTTTGCTGTTGACACTTGTAGATGGGAGTTCTTATACTACATTTGGATTCTATGTGGAACTAACGTTCATAGGAGGCATCTGGAATGAGGAAGGTTCTGTTGTTAGGAATAGTCGCTGGCTTTCTGCTATTCTCGGCTGGCGTTGCATTTGCAGGCGAGCGGATGATAGTCGTGTTCGCTGAAGGCACAGCCCCGGCCGAAATGGACAACATAGTGCTGCAAAACGGCGGCAGGGTCCTGGGGCATCTGGGCATAATCAACGGCCTTGTGCTGACATTGCCTGACAAGGCGTCTGACAAGGCGAAGGCTGCAATACTTGCTCACAACAAGGCAGTTGATCTTGTGGTCGATGGCACGGTTGAGGCATTGGGCAAGCCAGACAAGCCAGAAAACCCTGGTGGTGGCAAGAAGCCGAAGCCGCCTCCACCGCAGGAACTCCCGTGGGGCGTTGACAGGATTGACGCCGAGTACGCGTGGAGCTCTTCAACCGGCGTGGGCATCAAAGTCGCTGTTATGGATACGGGCATTGACCTCGACCACCCCGACCTTGCCGTGAATGTTATGGGCGGATACGACACGACCGGCGTGGGCTATTATGACGACGACAATGGTCACGGCACCCACTGCGCCGGAATCATCGCTGCTCTTGATAACGAAGAAGGTGTTGTCGGTGTTGCACCGCAGGCACACCTTTACGCGGTCAAGGTTCTGGACAGCGGCGGCAGCGGGTATTGGTCGTGGATAATCGCGGGTCTCGACTGGTGCGTTGCCAACAACATGCAGGTGGCAAGCATGAGCCTCGGCGCGAAGAGCGGCAACTCGGCGCTGCATGATGCAATTGTGATCGCTTACAACAAAGGCGTGGTCATTGTCTCTTCCGCCGGAAACAGCGGTCCCGGCGAGGACACGGTCGGCTATCCCGCAAAGTATGAAGAGGTGATAGCAGTATCGGCTACAGGCAATGTATACCGGTACAGGAAGTACAAGATACTTTATCCCGACGAGATTGCCAATTACAGCAGCAGGGGGCCGGAAGTTGATATCGCTGCTCCCGGCACTTATATCCTTTCCACCTACGTTGACGCTGGCTACAAGGAAATGAGTGGTACGAGCATGGCGTGCCCGCATGTTGCGGGTGCGGTGGCGCTCATGCTTGCAACTGTCGACAGAGCTGTGCCGGCTGACCTGTACTCCACAGCGGACGACTTTGGGGTCCTCGGGAAAGACGACCACTACGGTTGGGGAATCCTTGACGCCGAGGAAGCGACAACTGGTGCTCAAACCGGGGATGATTTGCCTTAGTGTGCCTGCGTCTCTGACGGATTGACAAGGGGCCTCCAGATTCTGGGGGCTCTTTTATTTGTTGAGTTGTTGCAAAGCTTCCTGTGCTGTGTTGCGCACATGTACTGACGGGTCGTTCTTCACCCTGTTCTGCAGTATCTTCCTGGCTTCCTCGCCGCCGATTCTTCCAAGAGCTTCGACTATCCTGACCCTGACCACGCGGTTGCGCTCTTTCTGGAGCACTTCCTTCAAGTCGGCTACCGCTTGTTTGCTCTCGAGTGCTCCTAACCCTTGAGCGGCACAGCCTCTCACAGTGGGGTCTTTGTCGTCGTGAAGCGCTTCTGTCAGCGAAGAAACCGCTTCGGGGTTGTCTTTGAATCTGCCGAGCGCCCGGGCGCAGGTGTTTCTTACGCGAAAGTCAGTATCGTCGCGCAGTGAGGCAGTCAGTGCGCCGGCAGCGTCAGGACTGCCGATTCTTCCGAGGCCCTTTGCCGCAGCCTGCCTCAATTCGGGTGCATCCGAATTTGTTAGAAGGTCTGCGAGCACAGTGCCGGAGCGTTCCTTGTCAGCACCCTCCCCGAGCGCCTTTATTACCCATATCTTCACATCTTTGGCGCTCTGACCGGAGAGCAGGTCGCGCAGGAACGCGCTGCCGGAGCCATCAGGTATTTGAGCAATGTACTGTGCCGCGGACTGCCTGATGCCGGGGTCTTCCTCGCCGTCCAGGAAGACTGATTGCAGTACAGGCATGGCTTGCGGGTCCTTGAACATGCCGAGCGCCAGGACGATGTTGCTTCGGACATCTTTCGCTTTTTCCGTCCCGAGAGCCTGCTCGAAGATGGCAATTGCCTTCTTGTTACCCATCAGGCCCAGGATATAGGCGGCGCGCCACCTCAAGCCAATGTCATTCTCCTCCATGCTTGCATTGTCGAGCAGAATGTCAATTAGGAGGTCGAAGGCTGCGGGCTGGGCGGCGAGTTTGGCACATATCTCCTTGGCTTGCAGCCAGTCGCCATCAGCTATGGCTGTCCTGAGCGAGTCCAGCAGTCTCTTTGCATCCTCGACGGAAAAAGGCGCCTGCCTCTCTGCGCCGGTCGAGCCCGTTTCGGGCTTGTCAGGCCCGGCGGCAGGAAGTCCGGTATTGGCACGCGAGCGCGCTCTTGTCTGATTGCCCGGGGTGTCAGAAATCTTGTCTTCCTCAGGACCGCCGCGGGTCAGGAGAAAGAATATGACACCTGCCGCAGCAACAACCGCTATTATTGCGAGAAGTATCTTCAATCTTGCCACCACAACTAACAGGCTGCTTTTCATTCCATCAGCACAAGCATAAGGTGGTGCCAGCGAAAAGTCAAGCTACCGGGTGATAGCACCTTCGAGGCGCAGGAGCTTTTCCTTCACATCGAGGCCGCAGCCGAAGCCGGTAAGGCTCCCGTCGGCGCCGAGTACCCTGTGGCAGGGCACGACAAGAAGGAGCGGGTTGGCGCCCATTGCCGCGCCGACGGCACGTGCCGCCCTGGGCCTGCCGACCCGGCGCGCCAGCTCACCGTAGGAGACTGTTGCCCCGTAGGGTATCTTGCGCGCCTCTTTCCAGACCGCCTGCTGTAACTCGGTGGCGGCCGAGATGTCGATGTCGAAGTTCCACGCGACCTGCACGCCGCGCAGGTAGTCGCTTATCATCCGCAGCAGCGGGCGCACAAGGCTGTCATCCTGGACAGGCTCGACGCCGAATCGCTTCTCGAGGCGGGCGACGAACTCACGCTCGTCCGGGCAGGAGAGCGAAAGCTCGCAGATTCCACGGCGTGTGAAGGCCGCGTAGAATGTGCCAAGCGGTGTGTCGAAGTATGTGTATATCAGGTCCATATCAGTTCCCATATCTCTCGCCTGCGGCGATTCGCTCCAGGGTTGAAGGGTGGGTGTGGAACCAGTAGTAGACAAGCGCGGGCGGGTCCGGGTCCGAGGCGTTCACGCGGGCGAGCTTCACCTGCATCTGGATGAATGTCTCGCCGTCGCCTGTGAGCTCGAGCGCGGTCTGGTCCGCCTGGCGCTCGAAGCGGCGCGAGAGGGCGTTCTGGGCCGGCAGGGATACCAGGTTGCAGGCAAAAATTATGAGAAACAAAAGCGGTATGGTCGCGGGCGAGGCGAGCGTGTCTGTCCCGAGCGGCATGTGCGTTAGCAGCCTCGCGCCCGCGAACTTGATTATCAGAAACACAAGCAGCGTTCCGATAATACCCAGCACGTAGCCCTTGTAGATATGGGCGTACTTCCAGTGCCCTATCTCGTGCGCGATTACGGACAGGACCTCGCGGCTGGTGTGCTCTTTGACAAGCGTGTCGTAAACGACGATTCGCTTGGTGTGGCCGAAGCCGGTGAAGTAGGCGTTGGTGTGCGATGTGCGCCGGCTCGCATCCATGACGAGGACTTCGCCCACCTCGATTCCCGCCTTCTTCGCAAGGGCGACGATGTCAGCTCGCATCCGCCGGTCCTGCATGGGGGTGAACTTGCTGAAGATGGGGTCAATAAGCACAGGCGTCAGCAGTATCAGGACGGCGACGTAGAGGGCGAATGCGCCTGTCCCGAGCAGCCACCACCAGCGCGGTGAAGTCTTCAGAAGCCAGTACAGCCCCACGGCCAGGATGGCGCCCAGCACCAGAGATATGGCGCTGCCCTTGAAGAAGTCGCCCAGCCACCTGCCGAGACTGTAGTTCGAGAAACCGTACTGGTGCTCCACCACATAGGAGCGGTAGAACCTGATGGGGAAAAGCACCGCCGTGTGGATGGCAAAGACAAGGATGAAACAGGCGAGTACCCGCAGCGGAAAGGAGGAAATCCTGGAGGCGGCGAACTCGGCGAAGCGCCTGGCGGTGCCTGTGTAAATGAGCAGCAGAAACAGGGCGGCGGTTACGCCTATTCTGACGAAGCGCAGGGTATTGCCTGTATGCTCGTAGGTTTTGGCGCGGGCTATCTCTTCCCTTGTGAAGTACTTCAGCGGGCCGGGGCTGGAAGCTTCTGAACCGCTGCTGCCTGAGACGCACGACAGCATTGCGGCAGCGGCGAAAGCGAGCAGGACAGGTTTCATCGCTTAGTTGATTTTGTCGTTAATGGTCTTGATAAGTGCCTCTATCTTCGCCGCGGTCTCGTTGACCTCGGTTATCTTGTCGGAGAATTGCTGTTTGAGCCTGTTGTTCAACTCGTCGGTAAGTTTCGCAGCGCTCTCAGCTTCCATCTTCTCGATGATGAATTTCCTCGCAGCGGGTAGAATCTCCTGCACAATCTGGTCCATGAGGTAAAGCGATGTGGGCTTGCTGCGGCTGCCCGACTTCATCGCCCTGGCCAGTTTCTTGTGCTTCCTGAGCACATCATGTACGCGGCGCCCGTCATCCTTGAGGTCTTCGAGCCTGCCGTCATACTGGCTGGTCGTGCCGGGAAACATCCGCTCGTACTTCTCAACCATTTTGCTGCGGACGCGTATGACGAAATTGCGCATGTTATCGACATATTCTTTATGGACCGCCTTGGAGTTGGCGATAGGCCCCCAGTGCAGCGCGTAGGCCGCGATAAGCCCGCCGATGACGACTACGCCGATTATTATCAGCATTTTCAGCGGGCTCTTCTTCTCGTGCACGTATTCGCTGTCTTCGTCACCCCGGCCGGACTTGCGGCGGTACTTGTCCATAACCGACGTGCTGCGCCGCCCCCCGCGAGTCTTTGTCTTTGTGCGCGACTTGCCGCGGGTCCCGGTGCGGGTCTTGCCCTTGCCTTTGCCTTTTTCCGCGCGCCGGGTGCGGGTCTCGCTCTTGCGGCGGTCCTCCTTCTCGGACCTCACGTCCGCGAGCATCTTGGAGCGGCTCTTGGTGCGGGTCGGCGCCCTGAACTTACTGGGTGCCTCTTCTTCCTCTTCCTCGAGTTCAAGCTCAACCTCAGGCACCGCCTGCGCGGCCTGCTTCTCCCGGGCCGCCTCGATTTCCTCGATAGAGGGAATGCGAATCGGGTTGTTGCATGCGGGGCACTTGCCTGTCTTGCCCGCCGCCTCTTCTCCGACTTTGAGTACCTGACCACAACTGCATTTGAGCTTTATCTCCACAGCGCAACCTCCGAACCCGATGACGCTTCAACCCGGAACGCAAACCGCCGCGTGTACTTCTACATTATAGAACCGCACTGCCGAAGGTGTCAAATCAATAATTGGCCCGAAGCCCTGGCACGCTTCGCGTGGAATCCCGAATTTCGGAATTCGAGATTCCACCTTACATCGGGCTCATGTCAATGCCGCACCTGGGACAGGGGCCTGGCCCGCTGCTCCAGATGCCGCAGTCAGGACAGCACGCCCGAAGCGGCACTGTCTGGGGGTACATCTCCACCCTGCAGTTGGCGCATTTCGGCAGCGAGGCGCCCGGCCTGAACCCCCCGGCCCTGCCAGGCCGGGTACTGCCGCAAATGGGGCACTTGTAATACTGGATTGCAGGCACGGAAGGCACGCCGCACACGCCGCATGTCCTGCCGGACACGGCGCCGCAGCGGGGGCAGGCCCTTACCACTGCCGTGACCTGCAGCTTGCCCTTGCAGGCGGGGCACTTGTCGCCCGAGGTGCAGGCTATGTTGCACTGGAGGCACGCCAGGCACTCCCTGCCGCTTGGCCCGCCGGTGACACCTACTGTTCTGCAATTGGAAAGAAGGCAAGCAGCCGCAACGACAAGCGCGAGCAAAAGGTAGGTCCGCATCTGTACACCCCCCGGTCCAGCCGTTTTCAACTTGCTACAAAGGCAGTATAGTCATACCCGGGGGCCTTGTCAAGCGCAATCGCAGCACGCCTGGCCCGCCGTGTCCGCGACAGTTTTGTAGGTAATCTCTGCGCGCCGGGTTACAGGGACCTTGAACTTACGAAGCCCCGGGCTTCAGCCCGGCCTTGAAAGGCTTGTCATTACCCACATCTCTACAAGCCTTTCTCAGTTGCGAGGAGATAGCCCTGGTATATCATTATCATGCGCTGCCAGCCGCGCCAGATGGTCAGCCAGCCAGGCATGCCGTCTCCCCTTCTGGCCAAGAAGCCTCCCATGCGCGCTACGCAGACCAGATACGTCTTGTACGTCCAG
>DAOVDS010000193.1 GCA_030669415.1 bacterium | reverse complement strand
TTTGGCGTTCGGGGCCGCGAAGTAACGGTTTTCCGGTGCCAATCTGATTTCATAAATATCGTCGATATTTGGTTCGATTCTGCGCAGGATCTTCTTATCTAAGAAGTCCCATATGACAATTTCACCCCATGCACAAGACAGGAAGAACCTGCCATCTTCACTGAAGGTGGTAGAGTTGGGAGAGGTCTCGTGGCCTTCAAGAGTGCTCAGATTGCCACCTCGCCAGTCCCAGATGCGGATTTCTTCCCCTACTCCTGTTGCTGTAAGTAAGCAGCCGTCGGGGCTGAATGCAAGAGAGCAGATTGCTTGTTCCCTATCAACGAGGATGTGTGAACACTCTCCTGTCTTTACATCCCAAATTAGGATTTCCCTGTCCAGGCCGGAAGACGCCAGGAACTTCCCATCAGGGCTGAATGCAAGGGCATACACTTCAGAGAAGTGTTTGTCGAGCGTGTGGACACACCTGCCTGTTTGGACACCCCATATCTTTACAGTGCTGTCTCCTGCCCCCGACGCCAACAGCTTGCCATCGGGGCTGAAACAGACAGCGTAAACGGTACCTTTCTGCTCTTGGAGAACTCGCTGGCTCTTCCATGTCTGCGTATCCCAGATTGTTATTTTCGAGTCGTTTCCTGAGGATACGAGCAACTTGCCATCCGGGCTGAATGCGAGAGAGTGTATGAAGCCTTTGTGTCCGAGGAGCTGGTGCAAGCATTTGCCAGTTGCGGGGTTCCAGATTCGCACCTTGCCATTTGCGTGACCCGACGCGAGCAATCTTCCGTCCGGTGAGAAGCAGGTTGCAGGAGCACATGTTATTACACAACCTTCGTCTTCTTCGCCATCCTCACCATCGTCAAACACGACAGTGATCGTGTCGTCTGTACCGTCTCCAAGCGTGCGTAGAACTTTGAAGTATTTCCACGGCACCAGGCCAGGGCCGACTATGGCCTTAAGGCGATGTTTCAGTTCAGGGTCGCTGAGTTCCGCGAGGCGGGTCTTTACATATTCCAGAAGCGGCCTGATGCGGGCACCCGATTCTTTGAAAAATCTGTCCAGTTTCTCTGTTGCTTCTTTGCGTTCGTTGTAATCCTCACTTGCCATCTGGGCAAGCAGTTTATCGGCTTGGGATTTGAGCTGGTCGAGGGTGGGAAGGATTGTAGTTGAAGCCCCCCGGGCTGAAGCCCGGGGCTTGGGAATTTGCGGTGTGCATGCGCCAAGCATTAACATGCAAATCAATGCTGCAAGCAGTCTCATGGCTTCTCCTGAGAAGTTTGCCCGATTATATCACGCGGGTGGGTGTGGACGATAGCGGAAAATCCGCTGGGGAATAATCGGATTGACACCACGCGGGATTGTGTTAGGATTACGTTGTATTTGTCCTGCTGGCCCCCGGTGAGAGAGAGGCCATGGCAATTAAGGTGCGATGCCCTTCCTGCGACGCCGCCTACTCCGCCCCGGAGAATATGCGCGGCAAGAAAATGAAATGCAGCCACTGCAAAACGAAGTTCGTCGTGCAGGAAGTTCCCGTTGCCGAGCTCGTGCTTGAGGCCGTTAATGACGAGGAAGAGCCCCGGGAGGAACACGAAGAAACGCCGGGCGAGCCGGGCGAAGAAGGCATTTCTTTCCCCTGCTGCAAGTGCAAGAATCCGTTGAGCGCGCCGGCCTCGCGCGGCGGCGGGAAGATGGAGTGCTTGAAATGCGCCGCGAAGAACATTATCCCCCCGGAGCCCTTCTGGCAGATTGTGAGTGTCCTGAGCGAAACGAGGGATAGTTTCTGCGACGCTATCGCGAAGACCTACGCCAAGTTCGACAAGGTTCTGGGGGAAGCGTTCATCTTTGAGGTCGGGGCGTACCTGCTTTTCAGGCTGGACTGGGCGATGCATCTGTGCAAGTTCCCGGCCCCGCTGCGGGAGAATCTCTTTTCCCTGTGCGAGTGGAAAATCAGCCTGCCGGAGCTCTACTGGCTCACCGATTCCCGCACCGGGCAGTATGCCGCCGCGATTGAGAACGCCCAGCACTTTGAGCAGGCGCTGGTATCCACCCACGGCGTGCTTATCAAGTTCCTCAACCTCTCGCCGGATGACCCTTCCAGCCTACAGGATGAGGGCGAGGGCGAGCCCTTTTGTGCAATGACAACCTACACCAGGCTCATGATAGAAGCTTCAATGGTTTCCTACGAGATGACGCTGCTGGCCGCATTCAGCAACACGCTGTACGCGCTGCTGACGAAAGGGAACGACCTGCTGGGTCTGAGCCGGAAGAAGATTGATAACATACTCAAGCGAACGGCCGGGCCCGCCAGGGAGCTCTTCGACGGTTATGCGGGACGCCAGCCAGTTTGAAACGAAAAGGAGGTGGGTCATGCAAGGGAGTGCCATGGGTTTCGTGGTTGGCATGTTTGTTGCTGCCGTGGTGGGCGTGATTGCGGCCTTTGTCGTACAGGCCTACGGCCCGCAACTCGTCGGGGCGCACAAGAGCGAGACGCCTGACACCGGCGATGTGGTTGGGGCAGTGATGGATGGCAAGCTGGGCAGTCTCGAAGGCAGCCTGAACGAGAGAATTGACGGGCTTGGCGCCTCAATCGAGACGCTCAGCGCGCAGGTGTCGCAGCTTCAGCAGAAGGTGGATACACTTGGCGAGTCAGTCGGCGCCCTGGCGAAGGGCGCAGGGCCGCTGCTTGCCCGGGGAGAGGGTGAGCGGCCTGTTGACGAGGGTCTCAAGAATGCTCTGAACGAGGCGCTTGAAGAGAGGGACAGGCAGAGGGCCCAGCGAATGACAGGCATGCAGCAGATGATGCAGGGCATGATAAATACCCGCCTGAATGAATTCGCGAAGGAGAAGAACTGGAACATCGCGAAGCAGGAAGAGGTGAAGGGGATAATAGACGGCTCCATGAAGAAGATGACCGAGCTTTTCGAAGAGTTCCGCGATGGCCCGCCCTCTCCGGAGACGTTCGAGAAGATACAGAAGATAATGCAGGAAACCGAGGAGAAGCTCAAGGAAGTAATGACTGAAGAAGAGTGGAAGGAATTCCAGGAAAGCATGCCCGGTCCAGGAATGTTCGGTCCCGCTCGCCGGGAACAGCCGCCGCAGGAGCAGCTACCCCAGGGCCGCTAAAGCAGGCGCAGGTAGACGCGTTCGCCAATCGAGGTGCGCACCACACGCACGAACAGGGACATCTCAACATCTTCATGCCTGATTTCGAGTGTGCCCTCCTGTGCGCGGTCGCGCAGCGAGCGGTGCAGATTGGCGGAGAGCTCGATATACTTCATGAGCTCCGGCAGCCGCGAGCGGTGCATGCTGAAGGACTTGACCCATTTCTGCTTGCGGTAGAACCGGACTATGAGCTGCTCGATTGAGGGCAGGACGTAGATTTCATCACACTCGAGCCTCATTGCGCGCACGGCGATTTCCGCAATGTCCGCGCCGTGGGGAAGCGGGTCGAAGACATCTTCCCAGAAGAGGAATCCGCTGTCCTTCTCCACCTGCTGACTCCCGTACTACACCCCGGGCACGGGCCCTGGGCTTCATCTTAGTGCCTTGTCCGCTATATCGCGCCGGTAGTGCATGCCGTCGAAGTGGATTTTTCCGACAGCTTCGTAAGCCTTTTGCTGAGCTGCTTTTATGTCCTGGCCCAGGGCGGTGACGCCGAGCACGCGCCCACCCGCCGTTACGAGCCGGTCTCCGTTGCGTGCAGTCCCGGCCTGGAATACGACGACATCCCTGTCGCTCTGGGCCTCGTCGATACCGGTGATTTCCCTGCCCTTCTCATACTTGCCGGGGTAGCCGCCGGAGGCGAGTACGACGCAGACGGCTGCGCGGGAGTCCCACTCGATCTTCGCCTGGTCGAGCTTGCCCTCGACTGTGAGCATCATGATTTCGAGAAGGTCGCTCTTGAGCCGAACCACGAGCGGCTGGGTCTCCGGGTCGCCGAAGCGCACGTTGTATTCGAGCACCTTGGGCTCGCCGTCCGCTATCATCAGGCCGATGTAGACGACTCCACGGTAGGTTATGTTGTGGACCTTGAGGGCGTGTATGGTAGGCAGCATGACCTCGCGTTCAGTCAGGTCGTAGACCGCGTCAGTCACGATGGGTGCGGGCGAGTAGGCGCCCATGCCGCCGGTGTTTGGCCCCTTGTCGCCGTCAAAGGCCGGCTTGTGGTCCTGCGATGTCGCAAGCGAAGCTATGGTGCGCCCGTCCGTGAGGCAGATAATCGATGCTTCCTCGCCTTCGAGGTATTCCTCGACAATCACCGTGTCGCCCGCATCTGCGAATACCCGCTCCTTCATGGCCCTGTCTACAGCTTCTATCGCCTCCGCGCGCTCTCTGCAGACTGTGACGCCCTTTCCCGCGGCCAGGCCGTCCGCCTTGATGACGACAGGCATCGCGACGACCCGGACGTATTCGAGCGCTGTGTTGTAAGTGTTGAAGCGCTCGTAGCGCGCAGTCGGAATCGAGTGAGCCCTCATAAGCTCCTTGGCAAAGCCCTTGCTGCCCTCAAGCTGCGCGCCCGCCGCCACCGGCCCGAACAGCTTGAGCTTCTCCTTCTTGAAGGCATCAGCGATTCCCGCGACAAGCGGCGCCTCCGGGCCCACGACCGTCAGGTCAATCGCATTGTCTTTCGCGAACTTCAGCAGCCCCTTCACATCTGAGGCCGCTATGTCCACGCACTCTGCGACCCGGGCGATTCCGGGGTTGCCGGGAGCCGCATACATCGTGGTGGCAAGCCTGGACTGGGCTATTTTCCATGCGAGCGCGTGCTCCCTGCCGCCCCCGCCGACCACAAGCACATTCATCCGGCCGATTCCTCCAGTTGGATGCAGGCCGGCATCTTAGCAGGAGGTGGTGAAACGTTCCACAAAAAAAGCGCCGCCGGGATGTTTTTGTTGAACGCGCGCTGTCCCGGCGGTTATATAGTCAGTCTGACGCAGGTTTCACGCAGGGGGAGCACCTTGGTCTTGCGCATCTCGATTGTGGCTGTGATTTTAATCGGCCTGGCTGCCTTGCTTATTGCTGTCTCGCCTTCGAGCAGGGAAAGCATGGTGGAGTACTTCGAGGGCGTGGACAGTACCGACAAGACGCCTGTGCTGCTCAGGTACAACTTCCTCCCCGGGCAGGAACTCGTTTTCGAGTCCTCATCCGAGATTGTCTCCACCATGGGCTCATCCTACGGCCCCGGCGGAGGCACCATGAAGATAGAAGCCCGCCCCTGCTTCAAGGTGGTTTCCGTTGACGCTCAGGGCAGTGCCGCCATGGATGTGGCGATAAGGAAGTTTGTGCTTGAAACCTCCTCGGGGTTTGACCGGAGAAGGGTGGAAATCACGCCCGAGGCCGTTCACGCTTACGACCGCGCAGGTGAGATAGAGCTCTCCAAAGAAGACCGCCAGGTGCACAAGGCGATAATGCAGCCCTTTTCCATCTCGGCCGGTGCACGCGGGGAAGTGTCGCTTACGGATGTTCCGCAGGACACCGACCTTCAGGTCGCGCATTTCAGGGAGGCGCTCAGCGCGCTGTTCTTCGTGCTGCCCCAGGGAGAGGTCGCGGCGGGCAGCAAGTGGGATTTTGAGATTCCCATGGATGAGAAGCTGCTCACCGTGGAGAATCCGAAGGTCCAGTGCGAGTTCCTCGGCTACAAGGAATACGAAGGCGAGCGCTGTGCCGTGCTCAAGATGAGTTACTCCATGAAAATCAGGCCCAACGCGGCGGCCGGGGAAGAAGGCGGCGGGCCGGAAGGTGCGAACGTGCGGGGGTCTGTCAAGTTCGCAGGCGGGCTGATATTCTCCATGGCGCGCGGGCTGCCCCTTGTCCTGTTCAGACGCCAGGATGTCTCAAGAACCACCACCCTGCGCGGCGGGCTGCTGATGCACGGCTCCTACGAGGAAGACAACGTAATCAAGCTTATTGGCGCCTCAACCCCAAAGAAATGATGTCGTGACTGAGAATACTGACAAGACACCATCACCGGTAAGATACCTCAAAGGCGTGGGGCCGTCAAGGGCCGAAACCCTCGCCAGGTCTGGAATCTCCACCGTTGAAGACCTGCTATACTATCTGCCGCGCAAGCACGAAGACAGAAGCTCAATTACCCCAATCTCCCGGGTGCGCGTAAACCAGACAGCCACGATTTGCGCTCGCGTGGTCGACCTCCAGTCGGCCGGCGGGCGATACGGCCGCGTCCATCGCCTGATGCTCTGGCTCGAAGACGACACCGGCGAAATCCAGGCCGTGTTCTTCAACCAGAGGTATCTCGAAGACAAGTTCGAGGATGGAATGCGCCTCATACTCACCGGGAAGGTCAAGCTCTATGGGGGCCGGGGGAAATCTGTCACAATGCAGCTTGTCTCGCCCGCGTACGAGATTGCCGGCGACTCCGACGAGCCCGCCTCGGGCGGCATCGTGCCCTTCTACACCGTGCCTGCCGGCCTCAGCCAGCCGCTGCTGCGAAAACTCATGCGAAACGCCCTCGACCTCGTTGACAGCGAGCTGCCCGACGGCATTCCCGAAACGCTGAGGCGCAAGCGCAGGCTCCCCTCCCTGCGCACCGCTCTGAAAAACGCCCACTTCCCCGAAACCGAAAGGCAGCACCGCGAAGCCCTGCGCAGGCTCAAGTACGAGGAGTTCTTCGTGCTCGAGCTCGCACTCGCGCTGAGGCGCATACGCAACCTCCGCCAGACCGGCGCGCCCATGAAAATAACCCCCAAAATCGACTCGCGCATACGGGCCCTCTATCCGTTTGCGCTCACGAAGGCGCAGGAGAAGGTGATATCGCAAATCAGGGCAGACCTCCAGTCGCCCCACCCCATGAACCGGCTGCTCCAGGGCGATGTCGGAAGCGGCAAGACTGCCGTCGCAGTCTACGCGCTGCTTGCGGCCGTTGCCAACCACTACCAGGGCGCATTCATGGCCCCTACCGAGATACTGGCCGAGCAGCACTACCGCACCCTCCTGCGATACCTCGACAAGGCCCGCGTCAAGATGGCCTTCCTGACATCCTCCGCGGCCGCCCGGCGAAAAGAAATCCTCGGGAAAATCGCCTCCGGCGAAGTTGACATCGTGGTCGGCACACACGCCCTCGTCCAGAAAGATGTCGAGTTCGCCAACCTCGGACTCGCAGTCGTGGATGAGCAGCACAAGTTCGGCGTCATGCAGCGCGCCTCTCTGCGCACCAAGGGCCGCATGCCACACGTGCTTGTCATGACCGCAACGCCGATACCGCGTACACTCTCCCTGACAGTCTACGGCGACCTCGATACCTCCATCCTCGATGAGCTGCCCCCCGGCCGCAGGCCTGTCGAAACCCATTTCGTCCGGCGCGGCAGCGAAAAGAGGGTTTTCGATTTCGTCAAGAAGGTGATTGAAACCGGCCGCCAGGCATACTTCGTCTACCCACTCATCGACTCACCACCAGCAACTCCAAAGCCGCGGGCTTCAGCCCGCGGATGTTTAGCCGCGTTGCCTGCAACGCGGAATGATAATTCCAAAGCCGCGGACTTCAGCCCGCGGATAACAAGCCCCGAGGGCCAACTCCGCAGCGCCACAGAGATGCACCGCAGGCTCAGCAAAGAAATCTTCCCCAACCTGCGCGTCGCCCTCCTGCACGGCAGGATGAAGGCGCCCGACAAAGAGCGCATCATGTCTGACTTCAAGTCCGGCCGAACCGACATCCTCGTTTCCACCGTCGTTATCGAGGTCGGCGTGGATGTCCCCAACGCCGCAGTCATGGTGATTGACCACTGCGAGCGGTTCGGACTCGCACAGCTCCACCAGCTTCGCGGGCGCATTGGAAGGGCCGCTTACCACTCTACCTGCCTGCTCCTGGGTAAGCCTGAAACGGACGAGGCCCAGCGCCGAATCAAGGCAATCCTCGATACCACCGACGGCTTCAAAATCGCCGAGGAGGACCTGCGCATACGTGGCCCCGGCCAGTTCTTCGGCACCAAACAGAGCGGCCTGCCCGATTTGAAAATCGCCGATATTATCGACGATTTCAAAATCCTGCGAAGCGCACGCGAGGATGCCTTCGAGCTGGTCCGAAACGACCCGGCACTCTCCACGGCCCCCAACCACGCGGCAAGGGTGCTCCTCATGCGCCGCCTCGGCAAAAAAGCCGGACTAATATCCGTCGGCTAACCCCAAACCCGCGTCCGCCGGACGGCGGATTCAAGCCGGGAGTAATACCCCCACCGTGAACAGCTTGTCATTACCCACATCTCTACAAGCCGCTTTCTATCGCGAGGAGATAGCCCTGGTATATCATTATCATGCGCTGCCAGCCGCGCCAGATGGTCAGCCAGCCAGGCATGCCGTCTCCCCTTCTGGCCAAGAAGCCTCCCATGCGCGCTACGCAGACCAGATACGTCTTGTACGTCCAG
>DAOVDS010000128.1 GCA_030669415.1 bacterium | reverse complement strand
TCTGTCCTGCGGGCCCTTGACGCGAGCGACGAGGTCGCCGAAGGAGGGGCCGCTGAAGCGCTCGTCGAGGTAGATTCGCTCGATGTCGGATGCGAGCTCTTCCTCTTCCCGGGTGAGGCGGACGCGCCTGGCGGGGAGCTGCTTGAGCACCTCCTGGGCAGCGGCGGTCGATTCAACCTGAACCGTGACCACGGCCAGGTCAAGTATGATTTCAACATACTCCTCATGGTCCTTGCCGGCCATCCCGGCGGCCTCGGAGAGGGTGGCGTGCGCGGACCCGAAGTCACCCAAATCGCGAAGCCGCCCGCCTTCCTGGTGCAGGTAGTGGACCGCACGCGGGATGTCACCGGCGAGCTTGACGTGGTGCGCGAGCAGGCTGTAGAAATCTTCCAGGCGGTCGGAAAGCAGGCGCTCGACCGCCTCGGCGACAGCCTGGTGGAGCTGGCGGCGCTCGCGCTTGAGCAGTGTCTCGTAGACTGCATCGCGGGCGAGAACGTGGTGGAATGCGTACTATAGCTCAGGGAGCCGGCTCTGCTCGAAGATCATCTCCAGGTCGCTGAGCCGGTCCAGGTGCCGGGAGAACTGCCCGCGCGCACTCGATATTTCTGCGAGTATTCTCTTGAGGAATATCCGGCCCACAACGGATGCCTCCTGGAGCGTGCGCCGGGTGGCAGTCTCGAGGCGGTCAACACGCGAGAGAATCAGGGCCTGAACCGAAGACGGGATGTCCACGGTATCGAGCGGCCTCGTGATTGTGGCAGTGGTTGGCGCTCCCGGGGGAGAAGGCTCCCGGGCGACGACACCTTCTTCAAGCAGGTGCTTGAGCAGCTCCTCGGCGAAGAATGGATTGCCCTGCGATTTCTGCGCGACAAAGCGTGCGAGCTCAGCGGGCGTCTCGTCCACCACAAGAATGGACGAAACCATCTCGCCTACCGCGCCGGTTTTGATGGGTGCGAGCGAAATCTCCGAAAAGGCAGCGAGGTCTTCAGACGACCAGTCACGCTCAAGTCCAGGCCTGTAGACGAGGACAAGCAGAATGGGTTTGTCCTTCATTAGGCGGGCGAACTGGACAACCCAGTCCCTTGTGGCCCCGTCGGCCCAGTGCATGTCTTCAAGCACAACCACCAGCGGCTTGCCGATTTTCCGGCCCGAAGTCAGTGCAACGAAGAACTCGTTGAGCGACACCTCAAGCAGGCTCTGCTTCGCCTTGCCCTCGAGATTCTCAACGACGGAATCCGCAAAGGGGTATCCAAGAAACCATGCCAGCGTGGTTACGCGAATCTCCCGGATTTCAGCGTCAGCCCAGCAGGGCGAGAAGACTTCCCGAACCCGCTCCCGGGCAAACCCGGCTTCCTCATGCTCTTTCAGGCCGGCGAAAAGGCGGACAATCTCCTTGATTGGCATAAGCGGCATATTCTGCCCGTAGGAGAGAGTCCGGCCGACAAGGGTGCCAAAGCCAAAATCCTGCGCACGTGCCCGCAGCTCGTAGACGAGCCTGCTCTTGCCCACCCCGGCTTCGCCCCTGACGCCCAGCACGCACCCTGAGCTGTTGGCGACGGCCTTCAGGATGCTGTTGACCGTGTCCATCTCGTCTTCTCGCCCGCAGAGCTTGGCCATGCCTGCGCCGACGAATTTGGCAACTTCGAGCGGGTCGCGCTCTCCAACGACGTTGTAGGCATGCACGAGATAGGGCACGTTCTTGAGCTCGAAGGGTCCGACCGGCTCCCAGTTGAACTGCGGGCGTGCGCGCCGGTACACGTGGTCTGAGGCAAATACCTGTCCCGCCTGCGCCCTGCCCTGGAGGCGAGCTGCCACATTCACCGTGTCACCGAGTGCGTCGAAATCAGACTTCTGTGCCGCGCCAATGTCGCCGGCGACAACGAGGCCCGCGTTCACGCCGATTGTGAGTGCGAGCTTGCGGCCCTCTATCTCGGGATAGTCCGCCATGCGCCGGTGAAGCTCCAGTGCACACCGGACGGCGCGCGCTTCATCATCTTCATGCGCCTCCGGCACACCGAAAAGCGCCATGACGGAATCACCAAGGTATTTCGCGACTGTACCGCCATGCGCCGTCACTGCCCGGGCCATTGTCGCGTAGATGGGGTCCATAATCTCGTGGAGCTCTTCGGGGTCTATCTGCGCCGAGAGCGAGGTATAGCCCTGGATATCGGCGAAGAGGACGGTGGCGTGGCGGCGCTCCGTGGTACGGGCATGCCTGAGCCCACGCGGCTTTTCACGCTTCGGCCCAAGCGCGGCACCGCACTCGTTGCAGAACTTGGCCCTGTCGGGGTTCTTGAAGCCGCACGCCGGGCAGGTAAGAGGCATTATGAGTTCCTCTTCAGACAGTCCTCGCTCGCTCCCGCAGGGCGAATATATCACAAGATACAGGGCGGTGCAAGGCTGTGAGCACGGCGTCCCTGCCTTGAATTGCCCGGTCTCAACCGGACGGGCACTCGCCGTTCCAGCAGTAGAGGCAGAGGTCTTCGCGCGCAAGGCCAATGGCCTCGACCATGTCGTCGATTCTCTGGTAGGCCAGCGATGTTATCTCGAGGTCCCGCCCTATCAACTCGACCATCTTGCTGTATTTCCCGGATGTGCAGTCGAGGTATTCGCCGACATCATCGATATCGCGGCCCTCTATCTCTTTGATGGCCCGTCGGGCGGCAAGCTCTTCGATGCTCCGGGTCGAGCGCCCGAACCTGCAGGGGAACATGAGCGGGGGGCAGGCGGGCCGGACGTGAATCTCTTTTGCGCCGCATCCCCACAGCTTGTTTACCGTGAAGTTTTTGAGCTGCGTGCCCCTTACGATGGAGTCTTCGCACAGGACAATCCTGTTGCCTCTTATCAACTGCGGGACGGCGATGAGCTTGAGCTGTGCTATCTTGTCGCGTATCTCCTGGGAAGGCGGAGTGTAGCTTCGTCCGTAGCCGTCGGTGTACTTCACGAGAGGACGCCTGAAGGGGAGGCCGGACTCCATTGCGTAGCCTATCGCGTGCGCAGTGCCGGAGTCGGGCACGCCGGCGACCATGTCTGCCTCGACGGTGTCTCTCTTGGCGAGGAACCGCCCGCACCTTTCTCTTACAAGCTCCACGGAGATAGCCTGGTCGTACTCGGAGGCGGGGTAGCCGGTGTATATCCAGAGGAACGCGCAGACCTGTTTCTTATCGCGTCTTCCCTTTTGAAGCTGCGGGCCCTTGTCTGTGAGAAGAACTATCTCGCCCGGCTCGAGAACCTTGTCGATTTCGAGATTTATGTTGTGGAAGGCGCACGTTTCGGACGCCACGGCCCAGGTGCCATCTTTGTGGCCCAGGACAAGCGGCATGTAGCCGAGCCTGTCGCGGGCCGCGTACACGCCTTCGCGCGTCATCAGGAGAATGGAGCACGAGCCTTCAATCTTGCTGAAGACGTGCTCTATCCCTTCGACTATCGAGCTGCTGCGGGCAACCATTTTGGCGACAAGCTCCGCCTGGTTTATCCGCTCGCCGACCATCTCGGCGAAGGTCCCGCCCCCGCCCTCGAGAAGCTCCCGGGCGAGCGCATCCGCGTTGGTTATGAGGCCGCAGACGGCGATGGCAAACGGGCCGAACCGGGACCCCACGGCCAGCGGCTGCGGGTCGAGGTCGCTTATGACGCCGATTCCCTGAGTGCCGGGCATAGCGTTGTAGTCGTCGTAGAACCTCGACTTGAACTGGGTGCGGCTTATGTCGTGTATCTTCTTGCGCAGAATATCGCCCCAGACAGCCATGCCACCGAACTGGGTGCCCAGGTGGGAATGGTAGTCAGTTCCGTAAAAGAGGGCTTCGGCACAATCTGTATCTGAAACGACACCAAAGAGACCGCTCACAAATGGCTCCTTTCCACCGGCAACCGGATTACCGCAGTCAAGCCGACATAATATCAGACCTGCAGCGCCATGTCCAGCCTCTTGCGAAATTATGCCTCTTACGGTGACCGCGACAGTTTGTTGGCAGATTTTGAAGCCCCGCCTTTCAAGGCGGGGGCCCCCCGGGCTGAAGCCCGGGGCTTCGTAAGTTTAAGGCCCCTGTAACCCGGCGCGCAGAGATTACCTACAAAACTGTCGCGGACCCAAATAGCTTGAAGACGGCTTTTTTGCTTGAAATTCGGGGCAGAAGCACTATGATGAAAAGTGGTAGAGTAGGTACACATGGGGGAAGTCAAATGCGCTACGCAACGTTGTTGCTGCTGCTGATATTCGCGGTAGCCTTCATTTGCACTCTCGCAGGCTGCGCCGCCCCTACCGGCGTTGGAGAGCGGCCCCAGATAATCTCCTACAAGGACTGGGCTGAGAGGATGGCTCAGATACCGGGGATTATCAACTCCGGAACATACTGCCAGGCGGCACTGGTGCATCACCGCAACGCGAACAAGCTTGACAGGCGTGAGGATATTGTTGAAGAGCTCAACATGGCGATAGCGCTGTTCGGCAAGTCGGCGGATGAGCTTTATCTGACATGGGAAAGACACCCGGAATACGAGAAGTTCATCTTGCTGGAGCTCGACAAGGTGTATGGTTACATACACGCCTGCGTCGCAATGAGGCCATACTACTTCGACCCCACTGACCCTCTCAATATCTACGGGGGGGCTTTGACATACGAACAGCGCCAGAGGATGCGCCAATACCGTCAGAAGCTGCAGAAGTGGGAGAAAGTTACCGGCGAGTGAGACAGGCTGGCGACGCAGGGCGGCAGGCGGGCGGCCGCCTTCTCCGCCTTATCGCGGATGGGGAGGAAAGTCCGGACTCCGCAGGGCAGGGTGACGCAGAAACTGCGCCGCGCGCAAGCGCAGGGAAAGTGCCACAGAAAATATACCGCCCGTCTTTGGCGGGTAAGGGTGAAAAGGTGAGGTAAGAGCTCACCAGCGGGTCGGGTAACCGGCCCGGCTTGGTAAACCCCACCCGGAGCAAGGCCAAACAGGGAAGATGGGGTGGCCCGCCCCAACGCCTTCGGGCGAGATTCCCGGGTAGGCCGCACGAGGCGGCAGGTAACTGCCGCCCAAGGTGAATGGCCGCCGTTCGCCGTATGGCGAACACAGAATCCGGCTTACAACCTGCCTACCCCTGCTTTGCCTTTCAAGAGGAACAGAATGTCTGAAAACACCAAGGTGAATGCCCTGACAGTTGCATCGCCGGTAATGGCGGCGGTTGCGGCACTGTTCATGTCGGGCTGTGTGGCCCTCGCCCACCTCATGGTGGCTTCTTCTGCTGGAGCAAAGGGGCAGTTGCTGCTGAAAGCGGGACTGCTCACATTCGCCCTGGGCGAAGCCCTCGCGCTGGTGCTGGGTATCCTCGGCCTGGTCAGGGTGCGGCGCCGCGACGACCTGAAAGGCCTGCCGGAGGCGCTTCTGGGCATACTCTCAGTGGGGCTTCTCGTTTTGACCGTCATTGTCCTCCTGCTCCCTGCTGCGGCGCCCTAAGCTCCATAGTCATCACAAATCAGGGGTAAGGAACCTTGAAGACCCAGGTAGCCGGTTTCGAGACACGCAGGGAAGGCAACATACTTCTGCTCGCACGCGGCGCGCTCAGGGAGTTCATGGCGGGTAGGCCGGCCTCCGACCTCCTCGGCGAGGGAAAAGAGGCCGTCGAGGGCAGGCGAATGCACACCATCCTGGAACTGCCCGACGGTACCCGCGCGGTTGTCAGGCACTACCTGCACGGCGGGCTTCTTCGCAAGGTGACTGGCGACAGGTTCGCCCGCAGCGAGCGCTTCTTTGATGAAATCCGTGCCTCAGAACACCTGCGCGCCTGCGGTGTCAACACCCCGGAGGTGCTCGGCCTCCTCGTGCAGGTGGGAAAGCTCGGCTTCTGCCGCGGCGCGCTCGCCACGCGAATGGTAGAAGACGGGCACGACCTGCTCGAATACCTGCGCTCAAAAGAAGGCGTGGCCGAGATTGCCAGCCCCGCATCAAAGAAGACCCTCATTCGGTCAGTTGCCCGGCAGGTCCGCAAGATGCACGATGCGGGCGTTTCACACGCCGACCTGCACATCAAGAACCTGCTGCTTGCACCGGATGGGCGGGTGTTCATACTGGACCTCGACCGCGCAAAGCTGCAGAAGACGGTCAGCCCAAGCAAGCGGCTTGCGAACCTGATACGGCTGGGAAGGTCGATTGAGAAGACGAGGGTGGACTCGCTGATTTCCGGCCGGGACACCTATGTCTTCTTCCTCGAATACCTGCGCGCAGGCGAGCCGCTTGAAATCGACCCGCATGAAGTGGTCAGGAAGTACCAGCGCCACGTCGCCCGACACAGGCTGTTCTGGAAAATGGGTATCAGGTAATGGAAGACTACAAGTACTGCCCCCGCTGTGGTGCCGAGTATGACCCGGGCGTCGAGCAGTGCGCAGACTGCTTTGCCAAGCTGGTTTCCGCCGAGGAGATGCACAGAATAAGAGAAGCAGCCGAGGAGAGCCAGGAGCCAAGTGATGCAGTCGTTCACATCACGGGTGACTCTGAGGAAGCGGAAGAAATCGCCAGCGCGCTTCAGGAGGAGGGAATCTCCGCCCGCATTGACCCTGTTGACACGGAAGCTGCAGGCATGACGTTCAGGCCCGGCTTGATATTCCACGTCGCAGTGCCTGCCGAGGAAGAAGAAAAGGCGCACTTCATCTTGCAGTACAAGCTCGCCGCAACCGCGCAATCGCAGGGCGGCGCCACGGGTGACTTCGGCTGGCACAAGACCCGGGAAGCCATCAGCAGGCTTGAAGCAGCTATGGCAGCCGGAGAGGATGGCCTGGCTGCGCTCGCAGAGTTCTTCGGCGAGTCGGCCGAGCTTCGTATGGAGGCGCTCAAGGCCGCGCTTAAGTGTGACGAACCGGGCCGGGAACTGGTCTGTGAATGGATAAAGAAGGTCTGCCGGGAAGGCGAGTGGGGTCCACTTGAGATGCAGGCGGTGGGTGATGCCTGCTTCCTGCTCGGCGCCGAGCACTCAGAGTGGGCCGTCGAGCAGCTTGCACCCGAGCTCATGAGCCCCGACGCGTGGGTGCGAAAGAACTTCTGTTTCGCACTCGGAAAACTTGAAACCGAGCTCGCGATTCCCTTCCTCGTGACCGAGCTTCGCGACCCGGACCCCGAAGTCAGGAGCGAGGCGCTTGACCACCTCTACAACTTCGAACACACTGACCACGGGTTTGACCCTGACCTTGAGCCGGAAGAGCAGCCCGAAGCACTCGCCAGGTGGCAGAAACTCGCCTCGAAGCTGAAGTGAGACCTGCTACCTGCCCCGGGGCCGCGGCCCCGGTCGCGCCTGCCGCTGAAGTCATCCAGTTTCTTGTCCTTGTAAACCTTGAACTGCTGGGCGTCGAGCACCTGCTTCATGGTAGTGTTGAACGTGTTGTTCACGTCGTCCCACGAGGGAGTGTTCCGGCCCGAATCACCCCCGCCGCGGCCCCAGTTGCCGTAAAGCTTCATAATCCCGTCCTTGCGGGTATTGAACGCCTCGCGCACCGCGGCTTCCTGGTTCGGCGTCAGGGACAATTCCTTGGTGAGCCGTGCGAGCCGCTCGTCATATACTTTTACCAGGTACTCCTCGCGCTCCCTGCGGTGCTCTTCGCGCTGCTTCTGGCGCTCCTCATCGCGCTTTCGCTGCTCTTCTGCCTTCATGTCCTTGTAGACTTCGCGCGCCTTCTCCTCGGCGGTCCGGGCAAGCGTCTCCCTGACATCGGGGTTCGTCGGGTCCGCGCCCGCCATTCCTTCGAGGGCCGCGGATTCCTTGAGCTTTCTGTCGAGCATGTCGATTCGGGCGAGCAGAACCTCGAAATCACCCCCGGCGACATCCAACTCGGCCTGCCGGGTGGTGACGGTTTCGAGTTGCCTTTCGAGGACATCAACCCTCGTTCGCAGCGCCTCGACTTCCGAAGATTTATCCGAAGCACCGTTGCCGGCGACCGGCTGCCCCCACAGGAAAAATGAAACGCCAAGGCTTATTCCAACCGCCAGGACAAATAGTACAAGAACAACTCCCATCCTCTGCATCTCAGCCTCCTGCCTCGGCTGTCTTTAAAATGAGTCCCTTATATACCAACGACTTGCGTCGAGTTTTTAACAATCTAACAGGGTTTTTGTGATACATTTGCGCGGGCTTTGTGGCGGATTCTTCGCCGTAACTACCCTTCGCGCGAGGTAGTTGCGTCATCCTGCATACTGTCGGTTGATGTCTGTTCATCTGCAAAAACCTGGCGAAAAATAGCAAAACTCAGCCTGTTTTGGCACAAAGCAGGGCGATTTCAATATATCTGTTTCGAGGTTGTGTTACACAACCTGTTGTGTTGTAAGGTGTTACTTCGGTTTTTGGGACGTTACGCAATTTTAAAGACACTCCTAAACCAATTTGAGCGCAGAATACAGTCTGCGCCCTCCGATTTCCATCTATACATACCCGCTGCAGAGCTGGATGTTTGGGGCAAAATGGGAAAAATCCGGGGGAGCTATCTGGTCTTGAATGCCAGTCTATCAAGCTCGCGCAGGATTGCTTTCTGTTTTTTCTGGTCATTGGTGTAGCTGCTTGCAGCGCTGCTGAAATGAGACAAGGTTTGTGCATGATACTCCTCGAACCTGGCAAGGATTGCCGAGCAGACGCGAGGTTCCAGGGGTATTTTGCATTGGCCGTGTACGCCGGAATCGGAGAGCGCTTTCACGTAAGCCGCACGCTCCGGGCTGCCCATATCCAAGATTGTCTCGCCAATCTGTACTTTTCCAACAGTCAGCCGGTGCTTGGCACCTGTGTCTTGCGCGGAGTAGTCGAAAAGGTCAGTCCCCATGCGCGCCTCACCGGCAGGTACTTCAATGGTCTTGAAGTCTGCTGATACATCTTGACCGAGGAAATCGTCCGGGAATTTCTTGAACGTTATTCCCTCCTTTGCGAGGATTTCAATAGCAATGTCAGTGGGGGTGATTCTTGCTTTTCGGGCGGCTTTCAGCCGGTTGCGCATCGCCTTGACTTCCTTGTGGCGCACCGCAAAATCTACCTTGAGCCGTCTCGCCAATTCCTTGCGCCTTTCTTTCGTACGTGGGCAGACCCGAATGCGACCTCTTACCTGTCAAGCCCTTTTTGCCAATAGAGAATTGACAAACGGGTTCGCGGTTGTAAGATGACAAGATAAACATGACCGCGCGTGTTTAGCCGAGTGCTTTAACGCACGTTTTGTAAGGGAGCAGACATGCCGAAGCAAAAAGAACACCTCAGTATCTGGATGCGCATAGAAGATGTGGATGATTACGAAGAGTTCGACCTCGCTGCGGTTGCCGAACGGCTCGCAATGGTCGGAGTTGATTACATCGAGCAGCATAGCAAATTCGGCGTCCATTGCCCCGGAACCCGGCTCACAGGCCACAATTACATATCTCTCTACTGGGGAGATGAAGAGGCCAACGGAGTCAAGGGCCTTACAAAAGCCGAAATCGCCCAGACCAATGAATACCTCGCGCATCCCGAAAAGTATCCTTTCATGCCGGGCTATCGTCCGCAGCGCAACCCTGCGAGATAATTGAAGAGACAAAAGGATAGAAAAACGTCATGGCAAAGGTAAAGAGGCCGTTGACGAAGAAGCAGGCTGCCGTACTTGAGTACATCATCGCCTGCATAGAGAAAGAACATTGCACGCCCACCCTCCTCCAGATAGGAACGAAGTTTAAGATACGCTCTACGGGCAGTGTAAGAGATGTCATCCGCGCTCTCGACTGGAAGGGCGAACTGGTCAAGGATGCGGCCTTGTCACGCGGTGTGAGGCTGAATCCGAAGAAGTATACGGTGAAGGTAAGCAAGAAGAAATAGGTTGTTGCACCAAGATTTGTGTCGTTACGCCTGATATGCGCTTACGTCAAACCGGACACATACAGAAAAATGTTGCCAAGGAGAAGGCTTTGCTGTAATCTAATGGTAGAAGTGTGGATGGAGTGGATTTTGCTCTGGATAGCAAGGTGTTTGCTCGTTACCATTTTAGACCGGGAAAGAGGTAACTATGTTAGAGATCTTCTTCCAGCAGAAACTGGAAACGGCGCCATCTAAGGAAGACCTCTTCACCGAGATGCAGCGGATGCTGCAGGTTTCCCCGCATAATATATCTGCGGTCTTCATGCCACTGTACTCAGAGGGACAGATTCCTGCTGCTTCGCATTTCAAACGATACAAAGGAAAAAGGTACGAAGTCGAGCAAAAGGATTTCCAAGATTTCTCGGTGCTGAAGCTACAGAAAGAGGTCGTGTACGCCGGGGAGTCTCGTGTAGTTGAAGGATTTATTGCCACCTACAAAGATGAAGGCCATCAATATCTTTTCTCTGCCAGCACAGACGTGGCTATGGCTCATGATTTCGGCGATTTTCTTGAGCACAATGTCTACAGGTGGTTAGAGTGCTTCTATCCATTCCTTTCCGTTGTCACGTTCAGCGGTACGGATATGCTTGATTTTATAACAAGTCTTGAAGATGGCTCGCGTTCTGTCCAAATAATATCAAGTGGCTTGGCCTTTGTGCCGGGTTCGCAGACAACACGAGTACCAGAGACACTGAGAAAGGTCAAACAGAGACTGAAGAATGAAAAAGGAGCAGCGCTCGAAAGGGTGACATTCAAATTACTCCCTGAGAAGTACTCTGATTCCCCGATGGACTACTGCATAACTGTGCTGAGAGACGGCTCCATATACTATCATGAGGGTCGTATTGACAGATTTCGAGAGGACATATCCCGTCTTCTCGACAAGTCCACTGCCAATGTTCAGAAGCTAAAGGGCATAGTTGGACAACGCGAATCGTCTGTAAGAAAATTTACAGGCCTGAAGCTATTTTTTAAGAATCTTGACATGCTTTCAGAGATTGAGAGAGGCGAAGCCTTTGTTGAAGCACTGGAGTCTGACCGCGTGAATGTGGTTACGTTACTACATGGGAATCCATACGTGCACATAGTCGTCACCGACATGGTTGACGGTTCTTCCTTCTCTATCTATTCTGCAGATGTCAACGAAGTCAAAATTGTTCCCGGTTCTTACTCAACTAAAGCCTCCCTGAACCGTTTGCTGGGCACCATTCGTCGGAAGTTTGCAGAACCTACCGGGCAAGAAGAGTACTCGGTTACCGTTTGAGGTCATCTCAATGTCTGCCATCCTTATGAGCCAACTCGATAGAGATGACATACTGCAGAGAATGAGCGAGCTTTTCGATGAGTATGACATCTATGATTTAACAGGGGACATCATAGTTGCGTGGAAAAACCATATCAGGAAGTACTACGAAGACACCTCATTCAATACACTGTACTCTGTAGGCACCTTGGATAATAAGGGGAATTTCCAATCCAAAGCCGACCCGGATTGCACACTTCTTTTTCCACCTG
>DAOVDS010000123.1 GCA_030669415.1 bacterium | reverse complement strand
GGCCCTGAAGGTGTGGCTGACTTTGTGGATGGCAGTCACCCGGCGGGGACGTTCACTGACGATACGCAGATGTCGCTTGCGATTGCCAATGCCCTGATTAGAGTCGGAGAGCAGCAACCTATCCAAGAGGCAAGCATTGATGCGATAATGGCGGAAGTGTCCCGCGAGTTTGTTGCGTGGGCATTCGGACCGGAAAACAACCGCTCGCCGGGTCTCACCTGCATGAAGGGATGCGGCAATCTCAAGGAGGGAATGAGCTGGCGCGAAAGCGGGGTTGCAGGCTCGAAGGGCTGCGGTACCGCCATGCGAAGCGCGCCTGTCGGGCTTGTCTACCACTGCAACCACGAGAAGCTCAAGGATGTTTCAACAGCGGCTTCTGCTGCTACTCACGGCCACCACTGCGCCCTTGCCGGCGGTATTGCGACAGCCTATCTTGTGGCACTTGGCATCAGCAACACGGCTCCTGACAAGTACGTGGAGATGCTCTGCGATTTCACCGGCGACGTGTCCGACGAGTTTGAGCGCAAGATAAGGCAGGTGCCGGGCTGCCTAACGATGGAATCCCGCGAGGCGTTCGAGATTCTCGGCGGGGCGTGGGTTGCGGAAGAAGCGGTTGCGGATGCCTTGTACTGTTTCCTGCGCTCGCCTGCTGATTTCAGAAAGACGGTACTCACCGGGGCCAACTCAAACGGCGATTCCGATTCGATTGCATGCATTGCGGGCGCGATTTCAGGCGCATATAACGGGGTTTCGGCAATACCGGAGCCGTGGATTGAGAGGGTCGAGAAGGCCAAACTGCTGCGGGAAACCGCGCTGAAACTGGTGGAGATTGCCGCAGCCGAATAGCTTCCTTTGGTGCCGGCACGCCAGGAAGCGTCTGATTCGGACAATAACAGAGTAGTAGTGCCGTCACGAAACCTGTGCCGGAACTTCCGATTGCACTCTCTCATAGCAGAGAATTTATTTGCAAAAGGACTTGCGTGTGCTATACTCTCTATTGGGAGGCTTGATAAGAGCCTCTATTAGCTAAAATGCGCAGAGGTGAGAGTAGAGATACAGGGACTTCAATCAACTGCTTTGACAGCATCTGGGAAAGAACATGGGCAAGTTTGCAGCAGAGAAGATTAGGAACATTTGCCTTTGCGGGCATGGAAGCTCCGGCAAGACGACTCTGGCCGAGGCGATGCTTTACAAGGCCGGCGCCACCACGAGGCTGGGCAAGGTCTCGGATGGCAGCACAGTCCTGGATTACGCGGATGACGAGAAGCAGCGCCAGTACTCGATAAACCTCTCGCTCGCCTACGTGGAGCACAACGGCGTCCTTATCCAGGTGGTGGACACGCCGGGTTATCCCGACTTCATCGGTGAGACGATAAGCGGCCTCAGCGCGGTTGAGACCGCTGTGGTGGTTGTTGACACCCCCTCCGGGATAAAGGTGAACACGCGCAAGGCGTGGGAGAAGGCGACGGCGCGGGGCCTGGGCAAGCTGATTGCGATTACCAAGATTGACCTGAGACCTGGCGCGTTCGGCCCGCTGGTCAAGAGCCTGCAGGAGACTTTCGGCGGCGAGTGCGTGCCGCTGGTTGTCCCATCAGGTGACACGGTGGTGAATCTGCTTGGCGGCACGGAAGTCTCCGGTGAACTGGCAGACACCAAGCAGGCGCTGGTGGACAAGGTAATCGAGTCGGATGACCAGCTTATGGAGAAGTACCTCGAAGGGACACAATTCTCGGACCAGGAACTGTCCGCGGCGCTTTCAGACGCGGTGGCGGCGGGCCTCGTCGTGCCTGTTATCGCGTTGAGCTCGGAAAAGGATATCGGGATAAGCGAGTTCATGGATGTCCTGGCCACGTCGAGCCCCGGGGCTCACAGTCCGCTCGGCAGGAAGGCGATTAAGGGCGAAGAAGAGATCGAGCTGCCGGCAGGCGCGCCCGAGCCCTTCCTGGCACAGGTGTTCAAGCTGGTCTCTGACCCCTACGTGGGCAAGCTGGCGTACTTCCGCGTATATTCCGGCAAGCTGGGTGCGGGCAGCAGCTTCTACAACACCCGGTCGGAAAAATCCGAGAAGGCCGGGAACATATACAAGATTATCGGCAAAGACCAGACAACCGTCGTCGAGCTCTGTGCCGGCGAGATAGGGGCGCTTGCGAAGGTCGAAGATATCCGGGTTTCCGACACCATGACGCAGGGCAGCTCAGGCCTGGTTTTGCCTGTAATCGAGTTCCCGGTGCCAATGGTGTCACTGGCAGTGAACGCCAAGAGCAAGGGTGATGCTCAGAAGATAGGCGTTTCCCTGAACCGCCTCGCCGCCGAGGACAAGACTTTCGTTGTCGAGTTCAAGCAGGAGACGGGCGAGCTGGTCGTTACCGGCAACTCGAGCCTGCACCTCGACGTCATGCTGGGAAGGCTCAAAGAAAGATTCGGCCTTGAGGTGGACACGAAGATTCCCAGGATTCCGTACCGCGAGACTATTACTGCAAAGTCCGAGTCGCAGTACAGGCACAAGAAACAGACAGGCGGGCGCGGGCAGTTCGGCGAGGTCTTCTTCCGCATGGAGCCTGTTGAGCGCGGAGGCGGCCTCGAATTTGTCAACTCAATCGTCGGCGGCGCTATACCGCACAGATTCATCCCCGCTGTTCAGAAGGGCGTCAAGGAAGCGATGCGAAAGGGCATGATTGCCGGCTTCCCCGTTCAGGATGTGAAGGTCGAGCTTCACTATGGCTCTTTCCACCAGGTGGATTCCGACGAGCACTCGTTCCGCATTGCTGGAAAAAACGCCTTTCTCGAGGGTATGGAGAACGCAAAGCCGGTGCTGCTGGAACCGATTGCGGACGTCGAGATTACGACGCCTTCGCAGTTCATGGGCGACATCACGGGTGATTTGAACTCGCGGCGCGGGCGCATTCAGGGCATGAACAGCGTGGCTGACATGCAGATTATCCTGGCGAAAGTCCCTCTGGCTGAGATATCCAGCTACTCGACCGAGTTGCGCTCCATGACCGGCGGGGAAGCCTCTTACACATTGAGCTTCTCGCACTACGATATCGTACCAGGCAATGTCGTGAGCCAGGTTGTGGAGAGAATCAAGGCCGAGAAAGAGGTGAAGGCTTAAGAGCTACTTGTACACTGGAGAGAACTCGACATGGTTACACTTGAAGAGCTGCTGCAGCAGTTGGTGGAACGGGGTGGTTCAGACCTGCATATCAGCGCGGGCGCGCCGCCGAAGATACGCATCGACGGCAAGCTGATAAGCGTCGATACCGAGATACTCGACTCCGAGCAATCACAGAAGCTCGTCTACAGCGTGCTGGACAATGACCAGATAGCCCACTTCGAGAAAGACCTCGAGCTGGACATGTCGTTCGGCATCTCCGGCCTGGGCAGATTCAGAACAAACGTCTTCATGCAGCGCGGTGCGGTCGCCTCCGCAATGCGCCGCATCCCCTGGGAGATATGGAAGCTCGACGACCTGGGCCTGCCCACCGAGCTCATTATGGAAATCTGCAGCAAGCCAAAGGGCCTCGTCCTTGTCACCGGCGCCACCGGCAGCGGCAAGTCCACCACACTCGCATCAATGATTGACTATATCAACTCCACGCGAACCGAACACATCGTCACTATCGAGGACCCTATCGAGTTTGTTCACCGCAACAAGGGATGCCTGGTGAACCAGCGCGAGATAGGGACCGACACCCACGGCTTCGGGAAGGCGCTGCGTGCCGTCCTGCGCCAGGACCCCGATATCGTCCTTATCGGAGAGATGCGCGACAGAGAGACGATTGAGACGGCGCTTACCCTGTCCGAGACCGGACATCTCACCTTCGCCACGCTCCACACCTCGGACTCGGTCCAGACAATCAACCGCATAATAGACGTGTTCCCGGCCCACCAGCAGTCGCAGATAAGGACCCAGCTCTCCTTCACGCTGGAAGTTATCCTGTGCCAGCAACTGCTTCCTTCCGCCACCGGCAAGGGCCGCGTGCTCGGGTGCGAGCTGATGCTTGCCACGGCCGCCGTGCGCAGCCTTATTCGCGACGACAAGGCTCACCAGATATACTCGGTTATACAGACAAGCGGGCGACTGGGAATGAAAACCTTCAACCAGGCGCTCTTCGAGCTTTACAGGGACCGCAAGATTACTTATGATGATGCAATCTCCAGGTCAACGGACACTGAAGACCTCAAGCGCATGATGCAGAGGAAGGGCTAAGAGCCTCCAGCATGTACGGAGGTCGGGAAAGTAAATCATGGCGAAGTTTGACAGGAAACTAAAGACAATACTCCTCAAGCGCGGCCTGCTAACGGAAGAGGATGTGAGCACCGCCCAGGCTGAGGCGGAAGAAAACGGCAAGGGTCTCAGCAACGTGGTTATCACCAAGGGCCTCGTCGGCGAGAAGGACCTCATAGCCGCCGTCTCGAAAGAGATGAATGTTCCGCCCATTGACGTCGGCAAGGTGTTTGTGGACGACGACGTGCTTGAAATCCTGCCCCAGGACCTCGCCACTTACTACGGCGTGCTGCCCATCTCAAAGCTGGACAACATGCTCACAATCGCCGTGGCCAACCCGTTCGACGTCCTGAAGCTCGACGACGTCAGAATCGTCACCGGCTGCGATGTGCGCCCCGTCGTCTCCACCGAAAGCTCCATACTGGAGGCAATCACCCGCAACTACAACAAGGAAGGCCAGGCGATGTCCGACCTGATGGACAACATCGGCGCTGATGCGGACTCGCTTGCCATCGAAGAGGTCTCCTCTGAAGATGCCTACGACCTCAGCGACCCGAACATCGTTGAAGGAGTCGATTCCCCGGTCGTTAAACTCGTTAATATGATGATTTACCAGGCCATCAGGGAGAAAGCATCCGACATCCACGTCGAGCCCTTCGAGAAGCGCATTCGCGTCCGCTACCGCTGCGACGGCAGGCTGCGCGAAGTGCTCAGCCCACCCAAACGTATGCTCAACGCAATTGTGTCACGTATAAAGATCATGTCGGAGCTGGACATAGCGGAGCGGCGCGTACCTCAGGATGGCAAGTTCCAGCTCAAGATCGACGGCAGGCAGGTGGACTTCCGTGTGTCTATCCTGCCAACCATGCACGGCGAAAAGACGGTGCTTCGTATCCTCGATACAAGCAACCTCGCATACAATCTCGACGCCCTCGGATTTGAGGAAACCTGTCTCGCTGACTTGCGCAAGGCCGCCGAGGCAGCTTACGGCATGCTTCTTATCACCGGGCCCACCGGTTCAGGCAAGTCAACAACCCTCTACTCCATCATCAGAGAGATCATGACCATCGAGGACAACATCTCCACTGTCGAAGACCCTGTCGAGTACCAGATAGAGGGCATAAACCAGGTGCAGGTCTCCACCAAGCGAGGCCTGACATTCGGCGCCGCTTTGCGCTCTCTCATGCGCCAGGACCCCGACAAGATACTCATCGGCGAGATTCGTGACCTCGAGACCATCGAAATCGCCGTCAAGGCGTCACTCACCGGCCACCTTGTGCTCTCCACACTTCACACCAATGACTCGGCACAGGCTATCCTGCGCATGGTAGATATGGGCGTCGACCCGTTCATGGTCGCTTCCGCAGTCCTGCTGTTCTCCGCCCAGCGCCTTGGTCGAAAGCTCTGCCCCGACTGCAAGCTGCCGGTTGACACAATGCCCAGCGTCGAAAAGATGCGCGAAATAGGCTTCACTGAAAAGGAAATCGACAGCCTGCAAAGCGGGGACTCGGTAATCTACAGGACTGTAGGATGCAAGCGCTGCGGAGACAGCGGGTACCGCGGCCGTTTTGCCATCCTCGAGACCCTGCCGATTACCGACAATATCAAGAGGATGATTGTCGACGGCGCCAGCGTTATCGACATCAAGAAACAGGCTGTCAAAGACGGCATGATAACTGTTCGACGCGCTGGCCTGCTGAATGTCCTGCGTGGTGTGACCTCCATTGAAGAGGTCCTGCACACAAGCCTCGCCGACGCCCAGAAGGTCAGGACACAGGAAGAGGAATAGTTTGACGAAAGGAATGCCAGATGCCTGATTTCACCTATACCGTCAGAGATGCTACGGGAAAAAAAGTCTCCGGCTCCATCACCGCCGAAAACGAGATGGAGGCCAAGCTGGAGCTGCGCCGCCAGGACTACGTAATCATAGCCATTGAAGAAAAACGCAGAGGCGCCGCTGCCGCTTTCGCCTCGAAAGACCTCTTCAAGGGCAAGAAAGGCGCGCCAAAGGCGAGGATCAGAAGCAGGGACCTCACCGTCTTTACCAGGCAGCTCTCTACCATGGTCGCCGCCGGTATCCCCATGCTCGAATCACTCGAGGTGCTCGCCGAGCAGGCGGACGACGCCGGCTTCCGTCACGTGCTCAATGTGATAGTCAGTGATGTCAGAAGCGGTACAGACCTCTCCGCCGCAATGGCCAAGCACCCGGTCGTCTTCAAGCGTCTCTTTGTGAACATGGTCAAGGCGGGTGAGGCATCGGGGCAGATAGATGACATCCTCAACAGGCTCGCAGACTACGCGGAAGCCAACGACAGGCTCAAGGCGGAAATCAAGTCTGCCATGACTTACCCAATTGTCTCAATCACCATGATTATCGGCATCACCGGCTTCCTGCTTCTCTTCATCGTCCCGCAGTTCGAGGACATCTTCACCAAGCTTGGTGCCGCCGAAGACCTGCCCCTGCCCACGAAAATTTTGCTCTGGATAAGCCACTTCCTGCGCGAGAAAGCCATTATCTGGGTTCCCGCGTTGCTGCTGATCGTCATCGGCGCAATAGCATACTCCAAAACCGGCGGCGGCGGTTACTTCAAAGACTGGCTCGTGCTCAAGCTCCCCGTCCTGGGACCCCTTTTCCAGAAAGTCGCGATATCGCGCTTCGCCCGTACCTTCTCCACCCTGCTTCGCTCCGGCGTGCCCATTCTTGCAACGCTCGAGATTGTCGCAACCACGGCCGGCAACAAGGTAGTCGAAAACGCGGTTACACAGGCCAGCCAGAACATCCGCGAAGGTGAGCCTCTTGCCTCACCCCTCGCCAAGAGCGGCGTCTTCCCGCCCATGGTCACGCGCATGATCTCTATCGGCGAACGGTCCGGCGCGCTCGAAACGCTTCTCGAGAAAATATCGGACTTCTACGACCAGGAAGTCAAGACCACAGTCCAGCAGTTGACATCACTCATCGAGCCATTGATGATCGGCGTTATGGGCTTCTTCGTGGGCGGTATCGTCATGGCAGTGTTCCTGCCTATCTTCGGAATGTCCCAGCATATGACGCAGTAGCGTCGTTCCTTAGCCGCGCGCTCGAGGCAAGTGATGCTCGAAAGGAGAACAGGGGCACACGCCAGGAAGCTGGGCTGGCTTCTGGTATTTCGGCTGGTTCTGGCGCTCTTCTCCATTGCATTGATTGCAGTCGCTTCCGGCGAGAGCCTTAAGCAGTCAAGCTACTATCCCGCCTACTTCCTGCTCGTAATCGTCTGCTTCGCCGACCTCATATACCTGATTATCTACAGGCTGCGAGGCGGTACCGAGGCCTTCGCAACCCTCCAGATAGGCTTGGACCTCCTTTTCGTCACCCTGCTTATCCTCTTGAGCGGCGCTTCCCGCAGCCCTTTGAGCTTTCTTTACTACGCCGTCGTCCTTGCGGCCGCGACACTGATAAGCAGACGAAGTGCCGTCTTCTTCGCTTCACTGGCCACCGTGCTCCTCTCAGGTGTCACCATAACCTACTACTTCGCCGACAAGTACGATGCCGTCATCCCACTCGTGCCACCTGAATGGCTCCAGTTCGCCAGGCTCAACCTCAACTCTGTCCTGGGATATCTTGTCGCTCAGGGTGCCGCACTGCACCTCGTGGGCTTCCTGGCAGGACAACTGGCTATCCGCGCCGCGGACGTCCGGGTCCTGTACGCCAGAATCCTCGAAAACATGAATCAGGGACTCCTCGTGGTTGACCTGAACAACCGCATTCTCTATGCCAATAGAGAAGCGGCAAGGCTGCTCAAAGTCACTTTCTCAGCCCAGCTCACCTACTCGAAACTCGAGGATATCCTGCCGGGACCACAGGGGAGCAAAATCAAGCAAATCCTTTCCATGCCCGAAGGTGCAATGGTCGAGATGCAGTTCGAGTCATCCGGCTCTGATAGTGCAATCAGGAGCGTAGAGGTCAAGACATCCATCCTGACGGATTCTCGCGAAAAGCGGGTTGGCACAATAATACTCTTGACTGACCTGTCGCTGCGGCGTCGGCTCGAAGAATCCCAGAAACGCGTCCACCGCCTTCAGGAAATCGAGGAGATGTCTGCCGGACTCGCGCACGAAATCCGCAACCCCCTCGCCTCCATCAGGGGATGCACCCAAGAGCTTGGCAGCAAGCAGTTCAACAGCCTCACTGACAAGAAACTCGCCGAGATTGTCTGTCGCGAATCCGACCGCCTCGACAAGATTGTGGGTGACTTCCTTAACCTCGCCAGGATGAAACCTCCCGTCTTCAGCAGAAGCGAGCTGGACAGCCTCGTTAACGAGGTGGTGATACTCCTTCGCTCGCGTGAGGACGCACGCGATATCCAGATCATAAACAAAATCACCGAGAAACTGCACATTTACTGTGACTCTGAGCAGCTAAAGCAGCTTCTGCTCAATCTGGGCATAAACTCCCTCGATGCCCTGCGTGAACGCGGCTACATAAGGTTTGCCATTACCCGTTGCAGGCCGGGGCAAACCGGCATGAAAGGTGCCGGCCTGCTTGACCCCGTCCTCGAGGGATGTCTCATCGAGGTCCAGGATAACGGGTGCGGTATCAATCCCGGCGACCTCCCAAAGCTGTTCACCCCCTTTTTTACCACCAAGCAAAGAGGTACAGGCATGGGACTGGCTATCGCCAACAAGATTGTCGCCGAACACATGGGGCTGCTGCAAGTAGACAGCGAGCCGGGCAAGGGCACAACGGTGCGAATCTGGCTCCCCTTGAACCCGAGAGCTGCATTGAGGAGGGGTGAGATACCATGGATTCAGAAATAGCAAGGGTTCTCGTGGTTGATGACGAGCCGAGCATGCTCGAGATGATGGAGATTGTGCTCGCAAAACAGAACTGCGAGATTACTACAACACCCGACCCGCTTGAAGCCCTCTCATTACTTGAACAGCGTGATTTCGACGTCGTTGTCCAGGACCTGAAGATGCCCAAAATGGATGGCCTTGAGCTCCTCGAGAAAATAAAGAGCCTCAAGCCCAGGCTTCCCGTCATTATCATTACCGCCTTCTCCACCTGGGACAATGCGGTCGAGGCCATGAGACTCGGCGCCTTCGATTACATAAAGAAGCCTTTTGACACTGACAACATCCGGGCGGTCGTATCCAGAGCGGCCCAGCAGAAGCGCGCCCTCGAAGATACCACCGGTGTATCCCTGATAGATGTCCGCGAAATCGTCGGCTCCTCACCCGCCATGCAGAAAATGCTCGCCACCGTGCGCAGAGTGGCCGCAACCGACAGCACCGTCATTATCCAGGGTGAAAGCGGCACGGGCAAGGAGTTGATCGCCCGCGCACTCCATTACAATTCCATGCGCTCAAAGGATGCCTTCATCGCGCTCAATTGCGGCGCCTTTACAGAGACACTGCTTCTGAGCGAACTGTTCGGCCATGTCCGCGGCGCCTTTACCGGAGCGATTTCCGATAAGAAGGGCCTCTTCGAAATCGCCCACGAGGGAACACTCTTCCTCGATGAAGTCGCCGAGATGTCCCCGGCCACACAGGTCAAGCTCCTGCGCGTCCTCGAGGACCGCCAGTTCATGCCGGTAGGGGGCACCACACCCCGGCAGGTGGATATCAGGCTCATCGCCGCGACGAACAGCAATCTCGAAGATGAGGTCGCCAGCGGTCGTTTCCGGGAAGACCTCTACTACAGGCTCAACGTGATACCTCTCAATATCCCACCTCTGCGTGAAAGAAAGGAGGACATCCCGCTGCTCGCCGGTCACTTCCTTGCAACCTACTCCAGCAACATGCGAAAGACCGTAACCTCAATCTCGGACAAGGCGAAGTCTCAGCTTCTTCAACACGACTGGCCTGGAAACGTCCGCGAACTCGAGAACGTAATTCAGCGCGCAGTCACCTTCTGCGACGGGGAGACTATCGAGAATTTCGACCTGCCCAGAACAAGGCAAACCCAGCCCGCCGCTGCCGATATCTACCTGCCTGATACCGGCATTGACCTCGAAAAGGAGGTTGAAGAGCTTGAGCGCAAATACATCGTGCGCGCACTCGAGATGACTCACGGCCATATTACCCTCGCGGCCGATGTGCTCGGAATCACCTTCCGCTCGCTTCGCTACAAAATGAAGAAGTTGGGAATTGAAACGTGATATGCTCTATTTGTCCAATTCGCGGATGCGCTTGCGAATCTTCTCAATCTCCTCGCCGGACTCCTCGATACGCCGCTTGTATGCCTTTACCTCTTCCCAGTCCCGCTCCAGTTGCAGCGCCTCCTGCCTGAGGCTTTCCGTCTCGTCGCGCAAGCTCCGCTCCCTCTCGAGATGCCCGTCAATACGTGTGCGCGCCATCTTCACTTCAGACTCAAGCCTCGCAATCTCTGCCCGCGAGTCGGCATTTGTGCGCCGCATCTGCTCCAGTGAGCTTTCGAGCGAAGTATAGCCGCAGTAGGATATCGCGCTTGCGACAACCAGCACCGCAATCACACACAGGCTGATTATCTTCACAACAAGCCCGACATAGGGCAGCGACAGCAGCGTCTTTGCCATCAGCGTCCCCCTTCCGACTGGCCTGCAATCAGCGAGAGGATTTTCTTGATTGCCTCAAGTTCCTGCTCGAATTTTTCGTACTCTTCTTTTATCTCGTTCACCTTCCCGATACGCCTGCGTGTGGCCGCTATCTGCGCCCCGAGGTGCTTAATCTCCCTGTCCTTGTCCGCAAGAAATGTGTCGAGGTGTTTCTCGAATTTCGCCATGTCTGCAAGCGCCGCTTCACAGCCCGCTCTGCGTAAGGAAAGGTCCTTGATTGTCCCGGCCATGTCGTCATGGTGACGCTGAAGGAAGCGGTTGAGCGAGCCCATGTACAGTGTCGCCCCAAGCGCCGCAACGGCAAGGCAGCCGCACAGTGTTGTCACTAATGTGTTACCCTTCATCCCAGATCTTCCGCGCCTTTGCATAATCGCCGCCAGACCTCAAAGCTATCTTGCGGCGCAGGTTCAGAAGTTCATCCATCAACCGCTGAACTTCCGCGCGTCTCTGCCTTATCTGTGCCAGAAGCTCTTCTGCATCATAGTCTTCCTTGTCCATCTCGTCCGCGAGACGGGCAAGCAGCTCTTTTATCTCGACCAGGTTACGGTCAATCTGTATTCGCAGCTTGGCTTCCGACTTCCAATACTGCAGTGTCCTCGTGTCCGGGGGACGCACAACCCGCTGAGGCGGCGAGTCCTGCGTTACCGCAATCACTACCAGCACCACAATTGTCAACGCAAACACCCACGGCGCATAGTCGGCAATCTTGCTTAGCGCGCCCTTCACCTTCTTGTCAATCTCTTCCACCATCTCTGTGGCTCCTTTACTTCAGAGCATAGGCCTTCCTACTCCAATCAC
>DAOVDS010000155.1 GCA_030669415.1 bacterium | reverse complement strand
GAGGATACTATTGGTCAGCCAGGCCCCCAGCGAGGTTGCTTGGGAAGCACGCGTCATGTTCGGAGAAGAAAATCCTACATACCAAGGTTTCATTGAAATGCTTGGCCTAGACGAAGATGATTTTTGTGCTGAGAACTTCGTGTGGATTCAGGCTGGTAACTGTTATCCCGGAAAAAGTGGGACTGGCTGGGGGGATGCCATTCCCAACGAACATTGTGCTGACAAGTTTTTGCCAAAGCTCCGTTCCCTTCTAAACCATTTCGAGCTAATTGTCATCAGTGGCGGTACCCCAGCACACTGTTGGCTGACGCATTTTCAGTGTGGTTGGAGTCCAAGTGCTGCCTACAAATTATACCAAATAGCTGGTCTACCCTTTGCGACCGAGGGAGTTCGCACTTATGTTATCAACAACCCTTCACCTGCAAGCAGAAGGAGATGGGAACAGGACTATCCCGATGCGGCCAGTCGCTGTAAGAAATGGGTCAACAGAAAGATAGCCCAAGTTCTGAGCCAAACAAAATAGTCATAAGTCACAGTGTGTGAAATCCCGCACGCTTTGGAGGTTGAGCTTTGAGTGAAGAACCCAAGATTGGTGTTGTTGTCTGCAAGTGAGGCACTAACATCGCCGGGACACTGGATGTGTCCCAACTAACCGAGTACGCGAAGACGCTGCCCAACGTGGTCGCTGCGGACAATTTCCTTTATTCCTGCTCCGCGGACGGGCTGGACAAGCTCAAAGCCATGGTTAAGGACCACGGGCTTAACAGGGTGGTTGTGAGCTCATGCACGCCGCGGACGCACGAGCCTCTGTTTCGCTCGACCTGCGCGGAGGCGGGACTGAACCCGTTCCTGTACGAGCAGGTGAACATCCGCGAGCACTGCTCCTGGTGCCACAGGGAAGAGCCGGAGAAGGCGATGGAGCGCGCCCGTGACCAGATTGCGATGGGGGTTGCCAGGGCCGCGCTTCTGGAGCCGCAGATTGAGCCTGAGGTTGATGTCGAGCCGGCGGCCCTGGTTGTCGGCGGCGGCGTCGCCGGGATGAGCGCCGCACTGCGGGTTGCCAACATGGGGTTTCCAGTTACGCTGGTGGAGAAAGCGCCGGAGCTGGGCGGCCTGGTGAAGGGTCTCTACAAGCTCTACCCCACCTTCGAAGATGCGGGCGAGTTTGTCGGGAACCTGGTGGAACAGGTCAAGAGCCACAGCAGGATAACTGTCCTTGCTTCGGCGAAGCTCGCAGGCCTGAAAGGTTACATCGGCAATTACGAGGCGAAGGTCTCGCAGGAAAGCGGGGAGTCTGAATTCAAGGTCGGGGTCATAATCGTCGCTGTCGGCGCGCAGGCGCTCGAACCCGAAGGCTATTACGGCTACGACGGCAAGAAGATTATATCGCAGCTTCAATTCGAGGACCTGCTCAAGGCGGGGAAGACCAAGGGCAAAAACGTGGTGATGTTGCAGTGCGTAGGGTGCCGCAACGAGGAGAGGGTGTACTGCTCGCGTGTCTGCTGCATGACTGCCATAAAGAACGCCATGCTTGCCAAGGAAGCGGACAGGAATGCGAAGGTTCACATACTCTACCGGGACCTTATGGCCTATGGCGAGGAGTACGAGGAGCTTCTGCGCAAGTCCAAGGCGCTGGGTATCCGCTACATAAACTACGACCCCGAGAACCCGCCCAAGGTTGGCAAGGAAAAGGTGACAATCTACCACAACCTCATGGGCCGGGAGCTTGAGCTTCCATTCGACTACCTGGTGCTTGCAACGCCGTTGGTTTCCTACGAGAGCTCGCATGAGTTGGCCATGGAGCTCAAGGTTCCGCAGGACGAGTACGGCTTCTTTCTCGAAGCGCACGTCAAGCTGCGCCCTGTTGATTTCGCTACTGACGGCATATATGTCTGCGGCAGCGCGCACTGGCCCAAGGATGTGCCGGAGAGCATCTCGCAGGCGTATGCGGCCGCCTCGCGTGCGGCAATCCCGCTGGCGAAGGGCAGGATAAAGGTCGAGCCGATAACTTCCTTCGTGGATGAAGAGAAGTGCATAGGCTGCGGGCTCTGCGCCGCGAACTGCACTTACAGCGCGATAGAGATGAATGAGGAAGGGATTGCGCACACGATAGAAGCTTCATGCAAGGGCTGCGGACTCTGCGCCGCATCCTGTCCGCAGAGTGCGATTACCATGCGCCACTACACCGATGCACAGCTCGAGGCGGCGATGGGCGTTCTGGGCAGATAACGGCATCGAGATTTGTCGCGTGAGAGAAACGCCGCCGGCAACCAGCCGGCGGCTTCTTTGTTGGCGGGCTTTACTCCAGATTCGTGGCGTGATATACTGCTTTGACTGGAAGTGCTTGGTATTTGCAGGAACTCCACGAGAGGTACAAAATGGAAGTTCAGGAAATGACAAAAGACCAGCTCCGTGAAGAAGTGTTACGGCTGCGCCGGCGGGTTGGCGAACCGGAAGCAGAGACATCCGAGCGCAAGCCGCATTGGTTCTGAAAGGAGCTGTTATGAAAGACGAGAGAAAGACGAAGAAACATCTGATTGAAGAACTTCAGCAAGTGCGCGCCGAATTGGCCAAGCTAACAGCAGGTAAAGAAAGCCCACACGATATCAGCCCTGTTGATGTTCTGACAACTGTTAAGGTTTCAGAGCAGTTTGCGCCACTCTTCCAGAAAGCCCAGGAATACGTCCGACGGTATTTCGCAGACAAGAAGGAATCCCCTTCAGAAGGTACGATAGAGATATTCGGTGAACGATATGTCCTCGTGAGAGCTGCATCGCTGTCAATCGCCTTCTTCAAGATTGTGCAGAATCTGTACAGGGACAAGGAAAAAACTGAGGCTGTAGAAGTGGCCAGAAACCTGCTCTTTGACGTAGCTCATGCGATAGGCCTTGCTGATGCCAGAAGCTTTCATAAGAAAATGAATCTTATTGACCCTATAGAAAGACTCTCGGTCGGGCCTGTACTTTTTTCTCATTCTGGATGGGCGTTTGTAGACATATTCCCTGAGAGCAGCCCAACGCCTGACGAGAACTATTATCTCATATATGACCACCCATACTCATTTGAAGCTGATGCCTGGATTCGAGCAGGAGAAGCAACAGATGTTCCCATTTGTGTCATGAACGCGGGGTACTCTTCCGGCTGGTGCGAGGAGAGTTTCGGGATACCGCTTGTTGCAACCGAGATAATGTGCCGAGCGAAAGGCGATGACTGCTGCCGGTTCATAATGGCACCTCCGACAAAGATTGAGGGTCACATTCGGAAGTACATGAAGGGCAAGACCCGAATGGTAGCAAAAAGACCCTCATATGAGATCCCTGACTTCTTCAGCAGAAAGCGCGTCGAAGAGGAATTGCGTGAAAGCGAGCAGAAATACCGGGCGCTGGTAGAAAACACCAACGACATTGCATATTCCATGGATGCGCAAGGCGCGTTGACGTATCTGGCGCCTCAGGTGAGACGTTATGGAATTGAGCCTGAAGAAGCACTGGGCGCAGGCTTCTGGGAGTTTGTCTTCCCGGAAGATAGGGAGAGACTCGCGGGCGACTTTGAAAGGACTCTCGCAACGGGAGAAGAGTTTCCGTCCCAATTCAGGCTGATAGACAAGAAGGGTGGGGTCCATTGGCTGGAAGAGGATGGCAAAGCCCTACGGGACGAATCGGGCGGGATAACAGGTATCTCCGGCATGCTGCGCGACATCACCGAACGCAAGCAGGCGGAGGAGGCGCTGCGCGAGAGCGAGCAAAGATTTCGTTCTCTGGTAGAGACTACCAGCGACTGGGTCTGGGATGTGGACCAGAACGGTGTCTACACTTACGCCAGTCCGAAAGTCAAAGACCTGCTGGGGTACGGGCCGGCGGAAGTCATTGGCAAGACGCCATTTGACTTCATGCCGGCGGAGGAGGCGGAACGAGTAGAGGGATTGTTCAGGGCCATAGCTGAGTCGCGCGAACCCTTTGCGGGATGGGAGAACACGAACCTTCACAAGGACGGGCGACGTGTGGTGCTTGACACAAGCGGTGTGCCGATCCTTGACGCAGATGGGAATCTTCTGGGTTATCGTGGCATTGACCGAGACATCACCGAGCGCAAGCGGGCTGAGGAAGCGCTGCGTGAAAGTGAAAAGAAGTTCCGCAACCTGACGGAGGAAATCACAGACGGCGTCGCAGTTACAGTGGATGGCAAGAACTACTGGGTAAACAAGGCATTTTCCGACATATTCGGTTACACGAAAAAGGAGCTTATCGGCAAGGGTGCGGATTTCGTTATTGTCCCTGAGGAAATGCCCAAATTGCTCAAGAACATGAGAGACAGGCTGGCGGGCAGGGATGTACCTTTTCACTATGAATCCATAGCGAGACGCAAGGACGGCAAGAAAATCAACATCAGTGTTTCCGCCAAGAAGATTCTTTTTGAGAACAAGCAGGCTATTCAGATAGTAATAAGAGACATCACCGAGCAGAAGCAGTTTGCCCGGCGGCTTGCCCGTGCGCACGAGGAGGAACGCCGCAGGCTGTCCGGCCAACTGCATGATGACCTCGGCCAGCTTCTCACCGTTGCCAAGATAAGGGTGGACAGGCTGCGGGATGCCCAGTTTGACGACCTGGTGATGCTGACAAGGGAACTCTCCGAGGTAAGCGCTCTGCTCGACAGCGCCCTGGAGAATACGCGCGACCTCTCCCGCCGGCTGCGCCCTCCGCTTCTGGACCAGCTTGGCCTCGTGACAGCATTGAGAGCACTTGGCGCCCAGTTCAAGTCGAATACGGGTATTGTTGCTCATGTTGAGGAAGAAGGGCTTGGGGAACGGTTCCCGGAAGAGACCGAGCTGCTTATCTACAGGGTCGCTCAGGAGGCGCTCACCAACGTGGCAAAGCACGCGCAGGCCAGCGAGGTGCATGTAAGCCTGACGGTGGATGACGAGCATGCACAACTTACCGTAACTGACAACGGGAAGGGATTCGATGTAGAAACCCTTGAGAATAGAACCGACTGCCTGGGTGTTCGCAGCATGCGCTCAAGGGTGACTGACTCTGGCGGCATCTTCCGCATAACGTCGGAGCTCACCAGGGGCACGACTGTGTATGTGAGGCTGCCGCTTGAGCGGAGTGAGAGCTGAGCAGTCATGCCGGGCGGGTCTCGGTGCGTGGTGAAAAGTCATGGATAACAAGAAAAAGACGCTAATGCTCGTGATGGGGCTGGTCAGCGGGATAGTGCTTGTCTACGGGCTTGATGTGCTTACCGCCAGGTACCCCGCGGCGCTGCGCCACGACTTCCAGCCCTGGCGGATTCTGCGCTACAGCGTCGAGGCGCAGATAGACAATCTCACAGTATTGGAGAAAGGTGGCCGGAAGGTCCCTGCGAGGTATCGCTACACGGAGGAGATGGAGCTGCGCTGCTATTACTATCACGCTCCGGGTAACTGGCAGCAGGTCGTGATGATGGAGCTTGCGCCAAAGAAGATAGTGCCGAAGTCCATAACAGTGGACGGTGCGGATGCCACGGAGCAGATTGGGCCCAGGTATGCTGCGCGCGTACCGCCGGCGTGGTACGTGTTCTTCGATTTCTCCAAGAGCGGCGAGATTGCAGGCCAGCGCCGCGCTGCAGCCATAAGGGACATGATAGTGTCAACCTACTACGTTCGCCGGCTTCCCAAGGGCATCACCTACACATCCAACACATGGTCCGGCGAGGCTGACATGGGACCGTTTATCACCAGTTTCGAGTGGCGCTTCGATAACCTGCGCATCGTGGGGAAGGATAAGAGCCTGGCGGATATAAGCGGCTCAGGCGGGTTCTTCGAGGAGCTTCCCGGCGGCGGCAGGGGACGCGAGCTCGGCTCATATACCTACTGCTACACACTGGGCATCGGGAGCGCTCAAGGCTACATAAGAGAGGCCGAAGGCTCCTTTGACCTGCGCTCCAGTGAAGGTGGCGGCGGGACAAGCTACCGCGAGGAGTTTGTTCAGAAGCTCGTGTCGGTTGAGGAGATTCCGCCCGGCTTGCAGAAGAGGGTGAGCGAACAACTCGCGGCATTGAGGGAGGTAGTCGAGCTTAAAGAGCTTGGCGATGCCCGCGCTTTCCACGATGGTCTCGTCACCTGGCTGCGCAGGTATCCTGACTCCGCGCTCTGGGATAAGCTCTTTGCGCTGCTCAACAGCCTGCGCGTCAGTTGCGGTGAAGAGCCTTTCGAGAGAGAAGACATTCTTGGAGAACAGTGACTCTCGCCCGGCCGTTCGCCGGTTCTTCACGTCAAGAGAAAGGCCCGGGACGAGAAAGCCCCGGGCCTGGAATTGCACATGCAGGAGTGTTACGGGTTATACGTCCACATCGCTTCCCATACATCTTCGTGGAACCCGCAGCCGAAGTCTGTAACTGTCGGGTCCAGCAATTGGGCGCTGAAGTTGTTCATCAGCATGGTGTAGAAATCCGTGGGAGAAGTCATCCCTTCCACGCCGACAGCTACCGCCGTCGCGCTGACAAAGTAACCTGTAGCGGGAACTCCGTCGAAGTCCATGAGTTGGCGGTGCTGCGTGTCGTCACTGTTATACCAAGTCACCAGCGACGTATCGACTTTCACCAGGGTTCCGGCCTCTCTTCCGAGATAGACCTGCTCGCAGTGCCCATCGCATCCCGCAGCCCAGTCACCCCTCCAGTTCAGGGCAGATACGCTTGGGGTTGCAGCCGCGCGGTCGGCGTTGATAAGCTCCCACACTTCCTGCGCCCAGCCACTCTTGTCCACCGTGAACGTCGCAGTCTTTACGCCACTCTCATTGCCCGCCTGGTCTATCGCGTATGCCTTGACTGTCAAGTCATCCCCGGTCCACGGGACTGTCGTGCCATCCCCTGTTCCGCTCTGCGCGGTGCCGGAAGTTCTCGGGTCTGTGCCGTCTGTTGTGTACTTGACAGTTATGTCTGCAGGCGCGTCGTGGCTGTCGGATGCCGTTATGGTTATCGTAATAGAGGAGGGGTCGGAATAACTGCCGCCGTCGGGGTTTATATAGACTGTCGGCGGGTGGATATCTTCCCTGAACTTGTAGGTCGAGGTGTTGAACGGGAACTCCTGCTCCATGTTGAGAGTGACTGGGTCCTGGTACCACGCGAAGTACTTGATTACGTAGGTGCCCTCCGCATAGGTGCCATCGATGACAATCGGCGAAACGGGATCGAATATGGGCGAGCTGGTAGTCGGGTCGGCCGGGGTTCCACCTGATGTGTAGTAAATCAGGGCGCCGGTGCGGTTGGCAGTCAGCGTCACGGTCAAGGGCAACTGGCTGTTCTCCCTCAGGATGCCGGGAGGAGAAGCCGAGCTTGTGAGCGTAAGTACGCCCCCTCCACCGCCGCTCTTGTCGCTCTTCTTGCTGGAGCAGCCAAGGCCTACAATCAGTATCAGCGCCGCAACTGATACTAAAATCATCCACCTCTTCATGTGCGCAACCCCCCAAAAAATCAGACCATAGTGTCCCTATCATAGATTATGACGCAGAAAAAACGCCACTTACATCAACAATCTCAAATATCTTAGGTGGATTTATCGTGCTTGTCAAACCAAAAGGAGGATTAGCGCTATTGTGCCGGCACATCAGCCCCGCCTGGTGAACTCCTCAGCTTCGACCACCGCCTCGCGCAGGTTCGAGAAGACTATTCTCTCCCTGGCCTGCTCAAGTGTGAACCAGCCGAACTCGCTGTGCTCTGAGGAGATTCTCACATCCTGAGAGCTCACCCGTGCCAGGAAGTAGCGAACTGCCTTGTGAATCCTCTGGCCGCTTCGCGTGAACCAGTAGGTGATGGTGCGCTCAAACCCGTCGTGGGGCTCGATATCAGTGATGCCTGTCTCTTCCGCAAGCTCTCTTAGTGCAGCCTGGTGGTCGGTTTCACCCGGGTCCAGCTTGCCTTTGGGCAGGCCCCAGCAGTCATTTCTCGAACTGCGAAGAAGCAGATACAGCGGCTGGCCCTCTTTCAGGCAGTACACCACAAACCCGCTCGAGCGCTCTTCCATGCTCCTATTCTAAAGGTTAATGCCAGGCTGGTAAAGCGAAAGGGTCAAGAAATTTGGCACTATTCACGGGGAGTCAACATGGCAAACCGACCGCAAACGCGAGGGGAGCAGTATCGTCTATTTCAGTTCTTTGAGGATTTTTTCTATCCTTTCCTTGACTTCCGGGTCTTTGGTTTTTTTGAGTGCTTTTTTAAGCGCGGGTATCGCAGGTTCGCCAATACCAGTCAATTCTTCTGTTGCCTTTTTCCTGACCTTGTATTCATCATCGCCGAGATTCTTCACAAGCTCCTCAACTTTCTTGAGTTGTTCAGAAGAGAGCTTTATCTTCCTGCTTTTTGGTCTTTGTTTGTAAGTATAATAAATGGTTTTTCTGCGTTCCGAATATATCCTGTAAATCCTATCTTCAGACAAACAGGTGGAGTACGACAATGGTGCACATTTGCTGAGGCCTGAGATTATTTCGTTGTATATTTTCTCTATGTTCTTGTAGCTTTTATGTCTCTTCGCCTTTGTCCATTTTTTCCCTTCCCACTTCATGTGAATGTATCCATTCCACAAAGTCCGGATGCGGTGGTCTCCCATTCTGTTTCCAGTGGGATCCGGGCGTAGGGGAATTGCTTCTGTTTCTTCCTGGTCCAGTACTACATGTACTGCCCCATCACCGTCTGTAAGCACGTATCTTATCTTCTGTGCCTGGGATTTGAACCTTTTCCGGCTGAGTTGTCGTAGTGTTAGTGAAGAAGAAGGGCCTTTGTATTTCACATACAGTGTTTTGGGTTTGGACCATTTAACATGGTCTTTTGAGACTGAATGCTTAATCCTGCCGTCTATATCATAGACAATGTGACAGGCTCCTTCTCCGTCAATTACCATCCGCGGCTCACGTACGAGGCTGCTTTGAATGGTTACCGGTTCAGACCATTTCTTGCTGTCAAATTTTAGATAACAAATTCCATGCGGTTTCTTACGATATAACACATAAAGATTATCTTTACTGTCTATGACCATACTAAGTAGACCGCCACTTGGACGATTTGCACAAGATATTCCTCCGGTTTTTATCGCAACAGCCTTTGACCATGTTTTTCCATCAAAACTTGTATAGAAGATAGCACTGTTGTTTTCAACGAATACTATGTGGATATTGTCTTTGGAATCCACAGCAATAGCAGCATCTGTTGAAGTATCTTTTTGTGATTTAGATAGATTTAACTGTCCTGACCACATTGTCCCATCGAATTTAGAATAGTAAATCTCTTGGAAGCCACCACCCGCAGGCCAATTTTGCCAGACAGCGTGCAATTGTCCTTTGCTGTCTATTGTCATAATAGGCTGTCTTCCTGAATTGACCTTTTGAGGTTTAGACCAGTCTTTTTCTTTTTTGCCTTGTCCAAAGGAGTATCCTGCCAAAACGCAAACCACCAACACTATTGCCATAATTCCAAAAATCCTCTTCATCACACACTTCCTTTCTGGTAAACAAAATCAAGAGTTTGCCTTACTTCTTTTCAAGGCGTTTCAGTCGTTCTTTGATTTCTGATAATGCTGCGTCCACTGTAGCAAAAAATTCAGCGTCTTTCTTGAACAGCCGAACAGCCTTCTTGCAAACTTTTACCGCCTCCCTGTATCTGTGGAGTGCTTCATAGCAGGCTGAAAGGATGTTGTAATTATGTATGGGTTCCGCACCCAGAGTGTTCCGAGGATTCCGAATCCTGTCCTTGCACTCCTTGATTTCCTTCAGCAGCCATTTCTTGGGCTTCCACTCTATTTTTTTCTTATATATTATGTCGCTGTATGCCGGTGGTGGTGCAGAAACCCGAACAGCTTCTTTCTTTTCATATTTATAAAGTCCCTTCTTATTCATCTCCTTCTCGGTCAGCCATTTGCCTTCGCACTTTGAATAACCGCCAATCTTTCCAAGAATTCTATCTGCCCTTTT
>DAOVDS010000442.1 GCA_030669415.1 bacterium | reverse complement strand
GCGGCGGTGGATGCCGGCTGTCACGTATATGTCGCCAAGCCAATCGCTGTGGACGTGCCAGGCTGCCAAAGTATAGGCCAAAGCGGCAGGAAGGCATCGAGTAAGAAGCTGTGCTTCCTTGTGGATTTCCAGACCCGGGCTGATGGGTTCTACCGCGAGGCGCTTAAACGAGTCCGCGAAGGTGCACTGGGGGAGTTCGCTTTTGGTGAGGCTATTTACCACGCGGGTTGTCCTTTTGGGCGTATGTACGATACGTGGCGGAATAATCCGGATGATTCTGAGAGCCGTTTGCGTGCGTGGGGGCTTGACAGGATATTGTCCGGTGACATTATTACCGAACAGAATATCCACACGCTCGACGTGATGAGCTGGATTATGGACGCTGAGCCTGTTTATGCGGTCGGGACGGGCGGCCGGACGGTTCGTCCTGTCGGAACCTGCAACGACCACTTTGCGCTTCTCTTTGAGTATCCGAACAAGGTGGGCATCACGTTCAGTTCAAGGCAGATTGAGGGTCACGGCACTCAGCCCGAGGGGATCAGGAATCGAATGTTCGGTTCTAAAGGCGTGCTCGAAACGGAATACGGCGGGTGGGTACGAATTCGAGGCCAGGGCGAGACCTTCTACCGCGGCGGAAGAAGCCCCGGCATATATAAGGATGCCACGGTTACCAATATTGCAACGTTCCATAAGAGTATTACCGATGGGAATTTCGACAATCCGACAGTTGCGCCGAGTGTCCGCAGCAATCTTATAACAGTCCTTGGCCGAATCGCTGCTTATACAGGGCGCAAGGTAACGTGGAAGCGGTTTCTCAGGAGCCAAGAGAAACTTGACGCTAACCTTAAGGGTTTGAAAGCATAGGGAATTGAGTACGAAAATGCCGGGATGGTTTTTTAGATAGCCGTGCTGGTTTTTGTATGTTTGTGGAGGTATGCAAATAAAACGCTCAAGTATAACTCGACGGCGGATGTTGGTCAATGGCGCGCGGGCGCTGGCCGGATTGACCGTGGCTGCTTCGTGCAGGCCCCTTGTTGAGGCAGTGACAGGAACGGCCCGTGGCTTTAAGCTCGCCGTCTGCGACTGGACAATAGGGAAGACCACGGACCCGGCCTCGCTTGAGATGGCCAAGCGAATAGGACTTGATGGTGTGCAGGTGGATTTCGGAAGGGCGGAGGCCGACCTGCCGTTGTTCGATGCCGATTTACAGAGGCGTTTTCTCGATGAGGCGCGCAGGAGCGATATGCAGATTGCATCGCTGGCAATGGGTGTTCTCAATGGCGTCCCTTACAAGAGCGACCCGCGCGCCGAGCGATGGGTTGCTGAGGGGATTGACGTCTGCAAGGCACTGAGGGTCAACGTTGTTCTGCTGGCCTTTTTCGGCAATGGTGACCTGAAAGACGACAGGAAGGGTACGGAGGTTGTTGTCGAACGTCTAAAACAAGTAGCTCCAAAAGCGGAAAAGGCCGGCGTGTTTCTTGCTATCGAATCCTGGCTCAGTGCCGAGCAACATATAGATATCATCGACCGCGTCGGCTCACCCGCCGTGAAGGTTTATTATGATGTGGGTAACTCCCATAAAGCGGGCTACGACATCTACAAAGAGATACGCCAGCTCGGCAAACATGTCTGTGAGTTTCACGCCAAGGACTACGACGACCTGTACGGCAAAGGCTCGATTGATTTTGAACAAGT
>DAOVDS010000139.1 GCA_030669415.1 bacterium | reverse complement strand
CCTTGACATTTATACGAAGACTGCCATCTTCTTCCTTCTTGAAATTGGTCACTTTGCCGAGTGTTCCCGGCACCTTGAATGCCATGGCTATTTTCATATTCCCCAACATGCCTGCAACCATGGCTCTGCTCTGCTGGTATTTCGCTTTTTCAATCCTGATTCTCTTCGCCAACTCCTCTTCTGCGAGTTGAACCGGTGCAGCCTTGGCCCGACCCTCGCTTCCTTTCTTGTTCTTGAGCTCAAGCACCATGTTGCCGTCGGGCGTCCTGGCGAAAGAGGGACGCAGGTTATTGTCCAGACCACCCGCCTCGAAGTCGAGCTTGGAGAGGTTCTTGAAATACGCGGTGCCCGCAAATGATATTCTGCCGTCGTCCGTCCTTTTGAAAGCAACATCCTTCCAGGCCTCAACTCCTGAAGATTTTTCCAGTATCTTCCTGACGCCGTCCTTCATCTCCGCTTCGGAGCCCGGCTCCTCACCTCCCATGATGTTCATCGGCTGAAAGACAGCCTTGAGCACGACCTTTCCCGACCCGTCGGGGTTGAGAACATACTCCTCTTCAGTCTCAAAACAGCCGTTTGCGAAGACCAGAACACCAATGGCAAACATGACTCCAATAAACCTGTACATGCTGTTCTTCTCCTTACCCGAATATGCACCCTTGGAACACCCACAAGCACCACGTCGTTCACACGATTATATCGCCGTAACGCAGAGCCTGTCAATGGTTGCCTTGCGAGAAGTCTGCACGTGTCAGGGCCGAAGGCTTTCCTTTTGCCGAAAAACATTGAGAATGGTTCTGATTGAACTCGATGAGAAAAGGGATTACAATTCACGGAGTCTTTGGTCAAACTTGGCATGTGATAGCTCTCGGAGGTGAAGCAGTGGGTGGTTGCGCAGGAATCCGCAGGGAAGACAAGAACAAGTGGGAACGCAGAACGCCGTTGATACCCCGGCACGTGAAAGGCCTGCATGAGAACCACGGTATTGACTTCGTGGTGCAGCCCTCCTCCATCCGTGTATACCGGGAGGCCGAGTACGAGGAAGCGGGCGCGAAGGTCGATGAGGACCTCTCCCCTTGTTCGGCGGTGTTCGCAATCAAGGAAATCCCGAAAAAGCTGCTCGAGGCCGGCAAGACGTACGTATTCTTCTCCCACGTGATAAAGGGGCAGGCTTACAATATGCCGATGCTCAAGGCTCTTATGGAGCTGGGCTGCAACCTGATAGACTACGAAAAAATCACGGATGAAACGGGCCGGCGGCTGATGTTCTTTGGCCGCCACGCGGGTATTGCCGGCGCCGTTGAAAGTCTGCATGCGCTCGGGCGCAGGCTCGAGTGGGAAGGAATCTCCAGCCCCTTCTCGCAGGTGAAGCGTGCACACGAGTACAATGACATGCAGGACATCGAACAGTCGATAGCAGCAGTGGGTGAGGGTATTTCCGCATCCGGGCTGCCGAAAGAATTGACTCCGCTGGTAATAGGAATCGCCGGGTACGGTAACGTCGGGACGGGAGCCAGGGAGATAGTGGATATTCTGCCGAACTGCGAGATAGAGGCAACTGAGCTTGCGGGCCTTATCTCAAAAGGGGATGCGAGAGCCGACGTTGTCTATAAGGTGGTGTTCCGGGAGGAAGACACGGTTGAACCTGTCTCACCGCAAGGCAGTTTCGAGCTCAAAGATTACTTCGAACACCCCGAAAAGTACCGCGGGCGCTTTCAAACATACCTGCCGCACCTGACTGTGCTCATTAACGCAATCTACTGGGAGGCCCGCTGCCCCAGGCTTGTCACCAGGCAGGCTCTGAAAGAGCTCTTCGGCGGCCCGGAACGCCCGAGGCTGCGTGTCATTGGCGACATCAGTTGCGACATAGAAGGTGCGATAGAAGCTACCGTGCGCTCAACCGAGCCCGGCACCCCCTGCTACATCTACAACCCGGCAGACGGGACGACCCGTGAGGGCTTCGAGGGCGACGGTGTCGTGATAATGGCCGTGGATAACCTGCCATGCGAGATACCGGTCGAGTCTTCCGTATACTTCAGTGAGGTTCTTCAAAGTTTCGTCGCGCCGATAGTCGAAGCAGACTACTCAAAGCACTTCGATGAACTGGACCTGCCGCCGGAGATAAAGAGGGCGCTCATCCTGCACCAGGGCAGGCTGACACCGGATTACAAGTATCTTGAAGAGTTTGTGAAGCAGTAGAAGCGGCACTTATGAAGCCCCGGACTTCAGTCCGGGGGTATACTTGGAAAGGAGCAGGGACTATGAAGAACGTGTTAGTGCTCGGTGCAGGCCTTGTTGCCAAACCCCTTGTTGAATATCTCCTTGAGGCGCCCGACTACAGCGTGCGTGTCGCAACGCGTACCGTATCCAAGGCCGAGAAGCTTGTCGGCGATAACCCGCGGGGCGAGGCAATCTCGCTCAATGTGTCTGACACCGACGCGCTCGAGGAACTCGTAAAATGGGCTGACATGGTAATAAGCATGATTCCCTATGCCCACCATGTTACCGTCGCCACGCTGTGCATCAAGCACGCCAAGAACTTCGTGACTACCTCTTACGCAAGCGATGCAATGAGGGCGCTTGACGAGGACGCCAAGAAGGCGGGTGTCATCCTGCTTAACGAAGTCGGCCTCGACCCCGGCATAGACCACATGTCGGCAATGCGCATTATCCATAAAATAAAGGATGGCGGCGGGCAGGTGGAGAGCTTCACCTCGTTCTGCGGCGGGCTCCCCGCGCCGGATGCCAACGACAACCCCTTCGGCTACAAGTTCTCATGGAGCCCGCGGGGTGTCGTGCTTGCGGGTAAGCGCGAAGCACAGTATCTCAAAAACGGCGGGATTGTGCGGGTCGCACCCGAAGATCTGTTCAAAGAATACTGGATGGTTGACATCGAGGGGCTTGGCACGTTCGAGTCCTACCCGAACGGCAACTCCCTGCCCTACATCGAGACATACCAGATACCCGAGACGCAAACGCTCCTTCGCGGTACTTACCGTTATCCCGGCTGGTGCAATACCTGGGTTGCCATAAAGAAGCTGGGCCTGCTTGACGAAACGGAAAAAGATTTCGGCGGCCTTACCTACGCAGACCTCACAGCGTCACTTGTGAATGGGAAGAAGGAGAGTCTGAAGACCGACCTCGCGCAGTTTCTCGGCCTGCCTGAAGACGCGGGGGTTATCGACAAGCTTGACTGGTTGGGATTCCTCAGCGATGAAAAGCTGCCAGTTGAGAGCGGAAAGAAAGGCTCGTTTCTTGATGTGCTTGCCGCGCGGCTGCTCGAAAAGCTGGTCTACGCGCCGGGCGAGCGGGATATGATTATCCTGCGCCACGACTTCGTCGCCAAGTATCCCGACAGGAAAGAGAGGATTGTATCAACCTTCATTGGCTACGGAGAAGCAGGTGCGACGACCGCAATGGCCAAGACTGTGGGCATGCCGGCCGCAATCGCCTCGGCGCTCGTGCTTGAAGGCAAAATAACAGGAACCGGCGTCCATATCCCGGTAACGCCCGACATATACGAGCCGATACTCAACGAGCTCGAAACGGTCGGAATCTCTTTCAAAGAGGAATCTGAAACCCTTGCGGTTTAACCGCAGAGAACGCAGAGCATACGCGTAGATAACAAGCCCCGGATTTCATATCCGGGGAAAAAGGACAAAGCGATGCGCAAACTGGTACTGGCGTTTGTCGCAATCACCATGCTGCTAACCCACGCCTGCACCCACCCGCCGCCGCGAGCCGAAAGCTCTGAGCCACTCATTTCATGGGGTATTGCAGCGTCAGTCCTGCAAGAGTTTCCCGATATCGTACAGAGGCTTGAATCAAACGAATACGATGTTCGCGCACAGATCGCAGTCCAGCTTGGCGTCAAGAGGCCCGTTGGCGCAGCAAAAATACTCGTTAAGCTGCTGAGGAAAGAAGCTCTCCGCCCCAGATACGATGATACGGTTGATGTGCTGCCACTCGTAGTACAGGCAGTGTCGAAAACAGGTAAGGCAGCAGTCGAACCATTGATTGACGCGCTAAAAGACAAGAACGAGGACCTCCGTGCCGCTGTTGCAGAGGCACTGGGAATGATAGGTGACCGAGGGGCAGTTGAGCCACTTATTGAGGCTTTGAGGGACGAAGCCTGGTTTGTACGCTACAAAGCCGCAGTCGCACTGGGTGAGATAACAGACCAAAGGGCAGTTGAGCCACTTACAAAAGCCCTGGAACATGATAATTGGGATGTTTGCGAAGGCGCCGCCGAGGCACTGGGGAAGATACGCGACAAGAGAGCAGTTGAGCCGCTTATCAAGATTTTGTCACTTCAGGATTCGGCGGTGCGCGAGGCAGACAAGAGAGAGGGGCTACTCAAGGAATGCAAGGATTTCGAACCACGCCAGAAGGCGGCAATCGCGCTGGGGCTGATTGGCGGTGAGCGTGCAGTCAAACCACTTATTCTCGCACTGAGAAACGAAGACCTGTATTTGCAGGAGTGCGCTGTTGAGGGTCTTGTAACCATAGGCAAGACAGCAGTTCAACCGCTTTTGGAAGCGCTCAAGGACCGTAGGGAGCACGTCCGCGCCTGTGCCGCATGGGCGCTGGGCAGAATAGGCGACGAAAAGGCAGTAGCTCCTCTGATCCAAGCCTTGAAAGACGAATATGAGGATGTCCGCGGCAGTGCAGCGCGGGCACTCAAGAACATAACGAAGCAGGATTTTGACGAAGACTACGAGAAATGGCGGCAGTGGTACGACAAGAACCAAAGATGAATAAAGCTGTCACTGGTTGACGCGGCGGGGCGGGGATGTTAGAATACGTTCTTCACCGGGGAGAGGAAATTGATGGAGCGCAGGATTGTTATCGTTGGCGCGGGTAGCGCGGGTGCGAGCGCGGCTTTCGCGGCAAGGAAGCAGGACCGCAAGGCGGAAATAACATGCATTAACGCAGAACCCCACCCGACATATTCCCGCTGCGCCCTGCCCTTTGTGATAGGCGGGCAGATAGACACGTTCGACACGCCTACGGTGTTCAACTTCAACTTCTACAAGTCCCAGAAAATCGAAATTCTTCCCGGCACCCGTGTCGAATCAGTGGACACGCAAGGGCGATGCGTAAGGACATCAGGCGGTGAGTTTGAGTATGCTTCTCTCGTGCTTGCAACCGGCGGCAGGGCGAAGGTGCCGGATATGCCTGGCTCCGGCCTTGACGGGGTCTTCGTGCTCCGCAGCCGTGACGACGGGGCCTCAATCCTCGAATGCGCGCAGGCGGGCGGGAACGCCGTCATAAACGGTGCGAGCTTCATAGCCCTCGAAGCCGCCGAGGCCCTCAAACACCGCGGCATGAACGTGACATGCGTGATACGGTCCCGCGCCCTGAGGTCGATGGTTGACCAGCAGTTCTCCAAAATTGTGGAAGAAAAGCTCGTTCACGGCGGTATACAAGTACTGAAGGGCTCGGCCATGAGCGCTCTTATTGGTGAAGAGAAAGTGACCGGGGCTGTCGTCGCCGAGAACGAGATCCCCGCTGATATGGTTATCATGTGCACCGGCACCGCCCCGGACGTGGAGCTTGCGAAATCGATGGGCCTTGAAATCGGCTCCACCGGCGGTGTCAGGGTCAACGAGCACATGGAGACGAGCGCGGCGGGCATCTACGCCGCCGGCGACTGCGTCGAGAGCGAGTGCTTCGTGCGAAAAGCCCCGGTGCTCTCAGGACTCGGCACAATAGCAACCCGTCAGGGCATGGTGGCCGGCGCCAATGCCGCGGGGGCCAGGCTGAAGGCCCCGCCGGTACTTGGTGCATCTGTCATGAAGCTCTTTGATATCGAGATAGGTGCTGTGGGCCTGACAGAAGATTTCTCAAAAGGGGCGGGTTTCGATGTCGCTGTAGTGGCGGTCAAGTACCCCACCCATCCGCATTACTACCCGGGCGGCTCGGAGGCGCACGTGCGGCTTCTCGCAGACAAGAAGACCGAACGCATAATCGGCGCGCAGGTGATTGCGCAGAGCGGCGCGGCGCAGCGGGTGGACACACTTTCCCTGGCGATTCTCAAAGGCATGACGGCTGGCGAACTGCATATGGCAGATTTCTGCTACAGCCCGCCGTGTCAGGATATATGGGCGGCGCAGGCGGCTGCCGCCGGCGGTCTTGCGAGACGATTCGAAAGAGCCAAGCGTTGAGGAGGTGCACATGCTTGCTATCATTATTATTCTCTTAGTTGTCGTGGTAATAGAGCTCATCGTCTGCTTTGTCATTCACGCCGACAGGAAGAAGACGCACGACGTCTACCTGTTCATGGCCGAGATGGTCTCGAACCAGGGCGGGGCACTGCAGCAGGCACTTGAAGACCTGAAGGTGAGCAGCAAGTACGCCGACCCCGCAGAAAGCGCGGCAGCCATTACTGAGATTGTGAGGTTCCTTGAGAGCTTCAATTCGACCGTGCGCAAACAGGCCGAGCGCATCGAGGAGGCCCGGAAGCACAAATGGCATCAGCCGGTGACGGGTCTGCTCAAGAAGAAAAAGAAGGCGGCCTACACCCCACCTGTGAAGAAGAAGGCAGCGGAGAAAAAGGAAGCTGAAAAGGAAGAGGCCGAGGAGCCGGAAGGAACTCAAGAGGAGTCGGAATTCGCGAAAATTGAGGAGAAAATCGAGAAGAAGCTGGCTCAGGAAGAAGACAAACCGAAGAAAGTCAAGAGATTCAAGAGACGGTTCAAGAAGGTGAGACCCGGTGCCCCGAAGAAACCTGAAGGCGAGACGACAGAATCACCGGACAAGGGCTCGGGGCCCAAAACTCCGGGTGCCGGCGAGAAGAAGGCCCCGGGCGACAGCGACACCGACTTCGACCTGGCGCCACCGCCGGAAAGCGAGTAGTGGTCTAACGCAGTCCTGATGACAAACCGCAATGTACGGGAGGGTGAGAAAATGAGAAAGGTGCTGATTGGAACCTGGATTCTTGCGTACCTGCTCTCAGCCCTGCTCGCCGGGTGCGCTTCAAACAAGGAAGACGAACGTTCCCATCAGCGTGCCGAGGAACTCGAGAAGCAGCGCGAGAAGGCCCGCGCAAGGCAAGCGGAACAAAGGGCCAAGTACGCGGCGGAGGAAGAAGCACGAAAGCGCGAACAACAAGTACCCGAGGAAGAGAAAAAGCTCGAGTACCTCCGGAAAAAGGGCACTATCAAGGTCAGTTCGGCAAAGGTGACTGCCCTGGCCCTAAGCCCGGATGGGAACCTGATTGCGTGCGGGACCGCGGATGGCAAGCTGAAGGTCTTTGCCGTCGCAGGCGGCTTGAAGATGGCTGCGAAGAAACACAGCGCCCCCGTCAAGTCACTAACCTTCTCGAGCGACTCCACAATACTCTATTCGGGCTCCGCTGACGAATCGATTATTGTCTGGGAGCCTGCCGCCGGCAAGATGAAGAGGAAGGAGCGCGGATTCTTCAAGACTGTTAGTGCCCTATGCACCGGCCCGGCCGGCTCCAAGCTCGCCGCCGGGGATGGCAAGAGAGTATATATCCTCGATGCCGACGGGCATGTCACAAGGAAGCTCGAGAGCCAGGCATACGGCATACGCTGCCTCGTGTTCGCGGCCGGAACACAGGAAGTGATAAGCGGCTCTGACAGCAAGTTGATTGAAGTGTGGGACCTCCTCTCCGGCAAGGTGAAACACCGCCTGAAAAGGCACAGCAGGTCCGTTACCTGCGTTGCAGTCGATGAGGCGGCCAAGCAGATTCTCTCTGGAGGCGCGGACAATCTCCTGGTCTCCTGGGACATCGAGAAAGGCAAAGAAGTCCGGGTTTACTACGGCCACCGCGATGAAGTTACTGGCGTCCAGTATGCTCCCGATGGAAAGCACCTGCTCAGTTCGGACGCAAGCGGCTGGCTTCTCGTGTGGAACCGCAAGACTGGCAAGGTCGTCTTGAAGACCCGGGCGCACAAGAACTCGATCGAAGGTATTGCGCTCTCAAGTGACGGCAAGAGCCTGTTCGCCGCATCCGGCGACGGAACTGTGAGCGTGTGGGAGGTCAATCCCGAGGAGTAGTCCTCTGCCGTTGAGGGCAGTTGCCGCTGTATCGGGCGACAGGGATGCAGGCGGCCGGAAGTTGGCCGCTCGATATTGATTCTGACTGGGCAGGTGCAAGCGTATGAAGGAATGTCCTTTCTGTCATTCACAGGTGCCTGACGTGGCTCACTACTGCGCCAAATGTGGCAAGTCCTTCGGCGTGGAGGAGGCGGTGGACGCCATCGCGAAGGCCGAGCCGGCTGTGGGCACCCACATTGAGACGCGCTACGTTCCAGACCATCCCGGCATTGCCATTGTAAAGATATCCGGAAACTGCGACACCGGCCAGGTCAGCAAGCTCAACATGGAGCTCGCAACTCTTCGAGACGACAATCCCAAAGTGGTCATATTCGACCTCTCGGGCACCGGGACGATATGTTCCATGGCCTTGTCCGCCTTGCTCGCATTTATCAGCGACCGCGAGGATGAGAGAAAGAGCTCGACCGCCCTGGTCAACGTGCGCGAGGCGGTCATGCAACTGATAGATTGTCTCGGGATTGGGGCAATGCTGCCCATCTACGCGACAATCAAAGAGGCGCTGATTGCACTTCAGGGAAGCTGAGGTCAGGCTGCGGCCCCTCTCCCAGCCGCGTGCCTGCCGCAGCCGAATTCCACCGAAATTCTGCCTGGCGCGGTAATTTCCTGGCACTGTGGTATTTGTGTCATATAATGACTGCCCAGGTTCGTCAATAATAATGGAGCGCACGAGCATCTCTGCTGGGTTTTTGGGTGGGTGCAGGTATGAAGGAATGTCCTTTTTGCAACTCACAGGTCCCTGACGTGGCTCACTACTGCGCCAACTGCGGCAAGTCCTTCGGTGCGGAGGAGGCGGTGGACGCGATCGCGAAGGCCGAGCCGGCCGTGGGCACCCACGTTGAGACGCGCTACGTTCCAGGTCATCCCGGCATCGCTGTTGTGAAAATAGCCGGATACTGCGACCACCATCACGTGAACAAGCTTGAAATGGAGCTTGCGACCCTGCGCGATGAGAAGCCCAGGATAGTCGTGCTCGACTTCTCAGGCACCCAGGGATTGTGCTCTATGGCCCTGTCGGTTATCTTCGCGTTTGTGAGCGACCGCGAAGGGGAAAGGGAGAACTCGACAGCTCTGGTGAACTTGCGAGAGCCAGTCATCCAGGCAATAGACTGCCTCGGCATAACCTCGATACTGCCTATCTATGCGACTATCAAGGAGGCGTTCATCGCACTTCAAGTGGGCTGAGGTCAGGTGTTTTGCTCTAACCGTACCCCTCAGCCGTTCGCAATTCTGTCTGCAAGCTCGCTGGTCGGCACCTGCTGTTGTGAGCCTGTGGAAAGGTCCTTCAGGTTGACCATGCCGCTGGCCGCTTCCTCGGGGCCGAGCACCGCGACAAAGCGTGCTCCCAGCCTGTTGGCGGCGCGGAACTGCGCCTTCACGCTGCGTCCCTCGTAATCCATATCAGCAGCGATCGAACTGCGCCGAAGCTCCACCACCATCTTTTGCACTTCCGGGCGCAGCTCATCGCCCACCGACACGAAGAAGACCACAGGCGCCCTGACGACCGGAGAATCGCCCCCGGCGGACTGGACTGAAAGGACAATCCTGTCAAGCCCAAGCGCGAAACCTACCGACGGCGTCTCGGGACCGCCGAGCTCTTCAACGAGCTGGTCGTAGCGCCCTCCCCCGCCTACCGCATTCTGAGAGCCGAGCTCGCCCGCCACGTATTCGTAAACTGTGCGCGTGTAGTAGTCCAGTCCGCGCACGAGGTGCGTCTCAAGCTCCCAGTCAGGGATGTACTGCTCAACGCCCTTCCTGACCGCCCCGAAGTGCTCGGCGCAGTCCGCGCACAGGAAGTCCGGTATCCGTGGCACATCCTTCATAGCTGCCCTGCACTGCTCCTTCTTGCAGTCGAGTATCCGCAGGATGTTCTCCTCGGCGCGCCGGGCACAGTCCTCGCAAAGCTTGTCTTTTTGCTTCGTGACATACTGCCTCAGCGCGTCGTGGTATGCGGGCCGACAGCCCGGGCAGCCTATTGAGTTGAGCATCAGCTTCAGACCGGGCACCCCGCATTCCGTCAGGATGTCCCAGCCCAGCGCGATTGTCTCGACATCCAGGAGCGCATCGGCGGAGCCCACAGCCTCGACACCGAAATGGCTGAACTGGCGCCAGCGTCCCTTCTGCGCACGCTCGTACCGAAACGATGGGCCGAGGTAGTAGAGCTTCCGGAACGCACCCGTCTTGTACATTGAGTGCTCGAGGTAGGCACGCATCACCGGAGCGGTGATTTCAGGCCTGAGCGTGAGTGACTCGCCCCCGGGTGTCTCAAAGGTGTACATCTGCTTCTGAACCACCTCCGACGCCTCGCCTATGCCCCTGACGAATAGCTCGGTATTCTCGAAGACAGGAGTGCGTATCTCCGTGTAGCCCGCGCGCTGCGCAAGCTCGCAGGCCTTGGCCTCCATCTGCTGCCAGAGACAGACCTCAGGCGCAAGTATATCCCGTGTGCCGCTGGGTGTCTTGTACTGCAATGCCTGACCTCCACGCGGCCTCCGGCCGAGAAAGTAGAAAGGAGTAAGTAGAACAGTAGAAACAAGGCCGGAGGACGCAACTCTACTTTCTACTCTCCAACAGCTTATTGACTTTTCTGGCATGGTTCAAATGCGGGTAACACTTTCTTGTCATTGGGAGGAGTCCGCCGTAGGGCGGACGACGAAGCAATCTCATCAAGTTG
>DAOVDS010000234.1 GCA_030669415.1 bacterium | reverse complement strand
TGGCACGGCGCGGCATGTCAATTTGAATCCTGAATTCATCGCTGACATGGAAAAGCGGCTTAAGATGACCTTTGTGCCAGACGGCAAAGGGACTCTGAAAAAGACATTCGGGCCGGAAGATGTCTTTGACTATATTTATGCTGTGTTTCACTCGCCGACATACAGGGAACGATACAAAGAATTTCTGAAGATTGACTTCCCGCGGGTGCCGGTCACTTCGGATGTTGAGCTTTTCAGAGAGCTTGTCAGGCTGGGTGAAGAGCTTGTTTCACTTCACCTTCTTGAATCGCCGCAGGTGGAGAAGTTCAGGACTACCTATCCGGAGCCGGGCGGTAATGAGGTTGAAAAGGGCTATCCCAAGTATCTGGAGAAGGAAGAGTCTGTCTATATCAACAAGGCGCAACATTTCAAGGGAGTGCCCAAGGATGTCTGGGAATTTCAGGTCGGCGGGTACCAGGTGTGCCACAAGTGGCTGAAAGACCGCCGGAGACGCAAATTGAGCCACGCCGATTTGGAGCATTACCAGAAAGTGGTTGTCGCGCTTGCGGAAACAATACGCATCATGGCGGAAATAGACAAAGCAATACCATCCTGGCCGATAGAGTAGAACAGTTGCGCCCGACCCGCGGATAACACGGCAAGCTCGCAAACAAAAATCAGTAATTCAAATCTGTGCAATCTGTGCAATCTGTGGTTAAATAATTATCAAAATATATTTAAATACATGTTGACATCTGTTAAGCCCCGTCGTATAATGTATGGGGAAGGCATAAGGCAATGGGTATCAGGCAATCGAATACATGTTTATTGTTTGCTCTCAACTGATAATCGTTATAACTTATTAGGTGTTTAGGTGTTAAATTCACACACAACTGCTGAATCGGTGCGGATTCGGGCTGCGGGCGGCGGCCGGCGCTTCCCGTGTCATACCACAAGAGCGCTTGTCGAAAATTTACAAATGGCTCGCTTTGTGCATTTTGGGTTACGTCAAATCGTCAAGTTTGATGAACGGTGTAACTGCTGGCATGGTAAGTGGTTGTGTCGGAATTATCCGGATTCGGATTGTCGTAACCGGGGAAAATGCCTCTTTATCATTTGTAAATTTGTCTACCGCCGCGGCATGCAGGCTCCTACATGTAGTATGCCGGGCACGAAAACAGGAAACAGGAGACAGGATACGGAATGTCTACAGCGGGGGAAATTCCTTGACAACGGAGCGGGAGGTGGCACGGCCGGCGACGGCGTTCACCAGCCGGGTGAAAACGATCTTTTACCATTATCGAACTCACTCTCCCCGGGCGAGACGGTGCATTTCTTCCTCAAGGTTACAGTGCCTGCAGGTGCGACTGACCACGGGGCTTCGACAAACACTCTCACAGTGAAGAATCAGGATGGCTCCGGTGCCCAGGACAACTGGCCGGCGGCAAATGGCAGAGACAGCCAGTCTGACCAGACGACGACAACCTGTGTCGTTGCGCCCGGTGTGACTGTTGACAGTGTAATTCCTGCCGTGGTATCAACCGGGGCAGCCGCCGTGGTCTCGTGGACGGCCAACAAGGATGCAGACTACTTCATCGAGGTGGGCGGCAGCGGCGTAAAGGGAAGCGGCGTCTTGCTGACTTCCGGCACCTGCCAGGCCGGCGTTCAGGTGCAGACTCCGGTATCTGAGACTGACCTGCCTGACAATGCGAAATCGACAGTTTTCGTGATTATCGAATCGCCCGACGGCGCGGCGTTCGCCTCCTGCGAGATAACCGATGACCAGACTCCCCCGGCAATTGAGCTCAGGAGAATAACTGTGGCCGGGTCTGTCTCGGACCCGACGGTGACCGAGGTTGTGGTAAACGGGCAGGCGTATCCGGTAACTGATGGGACATACTCCTTTGCGATTGAAGCGCCGGTAGGCTCCGAGATAGCAATCGAGGCGACGAACGCACACGGCTTCAAGGCAGTCCGAACGATAAGGGTGACCAGGCAATGAGAACCTGTTATGTGAAGCTCGCAGTCCTGCTGCTCCTGATTGCGGGGCTCGCCGTGACGGCCGGCTGCCGCAATGTCAAAGATGAGCAAGTACCCTTCAGCATAGAGATAGACTCGATTCAAATCGAAGGCAGCGTAAGCGATTCACTCTCCCAGCAGGTGAGCGCCACGATAGATGGCAGCCCCGTATCCCTGGTGGGTGGCGAGTTCAACGAGACTGTTGACATGAGCGCCAGGTCGCAGTTTACCCTTGAGGCCCGCGACGAAGCAGGCAACGCGGGCGCGCTTACCATTGAGGTCGAGTAGCTCTCAAGAGCATATCTTCTCGCGGACAGAGTTGAACAGGATAGCAGGCGCTATTTCTTGCCCTTCTTCTTGGAGAGAATCCAGTCGAAGACTTCGTTCATAAGCTTCGGCCCCGGCAGCGTGTGCCCGCCGTCGAACTCCCAGAACTTCGCGTCCCAGCCGTTGCGCTTGTACTGCTCGTAAGCGCTGACCGAGTGCTTGTAGTTGGGGTCTGATTTGCCAATAAGAATCCCGGCAGAGGGGTAACCCTTTTGCGCTTTGGGTGCGCCCTGCTTGTTCCCGGCCCCGGCAATCACGAATGCTGCAAACACCTTGGGCAGGCGCGGTGCAACCGTCGAAGTATGCCAGCCGCCCATGGAAAACCCGAACATGTAGATGCGCTTCTTATCCACGTTGAAGTCCTTGATGTACTTCTTGATAAGCTCGATAATGCCGGGCTTGGGCATTGTTGCATTCTCGGGGGCGACCATTATCAGGTCCGCCTCGTCGTGCCTGATTGAAGAACCCACCGCACGCAGGAAGTTGTCGGCCGAGTCGCCCGCGCCGTGCAGCAGTATCACGAAGGGGCAGGGCTCCTCGCCCGTGTACTTGTCCGGCACTCTCAGCACCACGGGCTGTTCCTTGCCTTTGTAAGTGAAGCTCTCCTTGTAGATACCCGGGTCGCGCTTGGGGAATGTCTTGCCGGGCTTCTTCTTGACTGCCTTGGGCTCGTTCTTGGGCTTGACGGGTTTCTTCGCAACAGGGTCGGGCTTCTGGGGCTTGACGGTGCTTGAAGGCTCCTTCTCAGGCTCCGGTGGGATTTCCCAGCCCCTGGCGGTCTTCACATACCCGAGCTCGGCGCGCGCCTTCTCGTGGTCCGGTGAGAGCTCTACCACCTCCTTGAAGTGTTTCTCTGCTTCCTCGGCAAGCCCCTTCTTTTTGCACCAGAGCCCCAGCTCGAACCGGGCCTGCGCGTCTCCCTCGGGCAATTCCTTGAGCTTCTTCTCGTATATGTCAAAGACTGACTCGCATTCCTCTATGCGGTCAATGTCATCCGCCGGGACATCCACCACGCCCTTGACAGTCTTTACCTTGACGCTATCCAGAGTCCTTTCGATTATCTTCCCCTCGACCTTGCCTCCCGTGTTCAGATAGACAATGTCTGCCAGCACCACGGCAGGTATGAAGCACAGGAAGATGGTAGTCAGGATAATACAGGTGTGTTTGCTTCTCATCTTGGCAGCCCTCCACAAACTTCCATCAACAAGTTAGTAGCCACACCCGGGCAAGTCAACCCGAAACCGGCTCCGTGACGGTTGTTTTACACGCTGTCCTCCTGCGGATTGAAAAAAGGGAGGCGGCAGGTTATAATGCTCTGCGCATACTGGAGAAGCAGCTTGGAAAACGCCGATACGCAAGACAAGGCAGCGCCCGGGAAGAAACGCTCTCCTCTGCGAGCCACGTTCGCCTCGTTTCGCCACCGCAACTACCGCCTCTTCTTCTTCGGACAGATGATTTCCCTGCCAGGCACCCACATGCAGTGGGCCGCTCAGGCCTGGCTTGTCTACAAGATTACCGAGTCCAAGTTCGACCTGGGTTTTATCCGGATGGTCTCAACCCTGCCTATGGCAATACTCCCCATACTGGCCGGCGTTCTCGCAGACCGCGTCCGCCGCAAAAATATCCTGCTTGTCACGCAGAGCATCGCGATTCTGCCGCCAGTGATACTGTCGGTACTGGTTCTCGCCGGCATTGCCGAAGTCTGGCACATAGCAGTTCTCGCGTGCGCAACAGGGGTTATCGTCTCGTTCGACATCCCCGCGCGCCAGGCCTTCGTCGTTGAGATAGTCGGCAAGAAGGACCTCTCCAACGCCATCGGGCTCAACTCCGGCATCTTCAACAGCGCCCGCATAATAGGGCCGTGGATGGCCGGGCACATAATGGCCCTCGTGGGCATTGCCTTCTGTTTCATGATAAACGGGCTCAGTTATATCGCGGTCGTCGTAGCGCTTCTCCTGATTAGCGTGCCCAGGACTCCCCCTGACCCGCAGAGAGAACCTGTACGCCGGCGCGTTGCCGCCGGGCTCAAGCATGTGAGAAGCGACAGTCAAATCATGGGCCTTCTGGGCCTGCTGGCGCTCATCGTTACCTTCGGGTTCTCCTACATGGCGCTCCTGCCCGCCTTCGCGCGTGACGTTTTCGGGCTCGAAGAGGCCGGCTACGGGAACTTGCTCGCCTTCAACGGAATCGGAGCCGTCGTTGGCTCCCTCATCGTCGCATCCACGGCAAGCAGGGGCGGCAGGCGCAAACTCATCTTTGCAGGTGTTCTGATTTTTTCTCTTGCAATAACCGCGTTCTCCTTCGCCGGCTCGTTTTGGCCTGGCGCGATTGCCCTGCTCTTCGTGGGGGTGGGGATGATTATGTTTTTCTCAACCGCCAATACGCTGGTGCAGTCTGTCGTTTCCGACGAGTATCGCGGGCGCGTCATGGGTATCTGGACTTTTGTCTTCGGCGGCTCCCTGCCGGTAGGCTCAATACTCGCAGGCACCGCCGCGGAGTACCTCGGCATCGCCATCACGGTGAAGATTGGTGCCCTCGTATGCGCAGTTGCAGCGCTCGCAGCGTCTATTGTCGGAAAAAGAGTCAAGGCGCGTGCTGCGCGCCTTGAACCGCCGGAAGTGCCTGAAATTCAAATCCCGTACTGAGCAATCTTCTTACGCAGTGTCGAGCGCGAAATCCCCAGAAACGCCGCAGTCGCCACCTGGTTGCCGCCGTGCATCTGGAGCGCGTGCCGCAGAAGCGGCTTCTCCCACAGCGCCATGAGTTCCTCGTGCGCCTTCTCGTATGCTCCGGCTTCCCCAAGCGCTTCCCTCGCCAGGTGCCCGACCCTGTCTGAAATGCCCGCACCGCTCGCCTCAACGACGTGCTCCGGCAGGTGTGCCGGCAGTATCGGACCCGAGCGCGAAAGCGCCGACGCATGCTCCACCGCGTTGCGCAGCTCGCGCACGTTTCCCGGCCAGTCGTAGGCCTTGAGCGCATCCATGGCTGCGGTGCTTACGGCCCGCTCCCCGGGCGAAGCCTGGGAAAGGAAGTAACCCACCAGGAGCGCGATGTCCTCCTTGCGCTCGCGAAGCACCGGCAGCTCCATCTGCACCACGTTGAGCCTGTAGTAGAGGTCTTCCCGGAACTCGCCCGCCTCCACCTTCGATAGAAGCGGCTCGTTCGACGCCGCTATCACCCGCGTGTCCACCGTCAGGGTTTCCGTCGAGCCGATTCGCTCAAACTCATGCTCCTGGAGGAATCGAAGCAGCCGCACCTGCGCCGAAAGCGACATTGCCCCAACCTCATCGAGGAACAGCGTTCCACCATCAGCCTTCTGGAACTTGCCCGGCCTGTCCGACACGGCGCCCGTGAATGCGCCCCTGACATGCCCGAAAAGTTCGCTCTCCAGCAGTGTCTCGGGGAGCGCGCCGCAGGCGACTGCGACAAACCGCCCGTTCTTCCTGTCACTGGCGTGGTGAATCGCACGCGCAACAAGCTCCTTGCCCGTCCCGCTCTCCCCCTCAATCAGCACCGACGCATCAGTCGGCGCGACCGCGCCAATCTTCTTGTAAACCTCCTGCATCGCCGGGCTTTTTCCCACAAGCAGGTCCGCCCTCGGCGGCCCGCTCTCCCGGGGCAGCTCCGCCACCTCGCCCGCGTGCTCCCTGCTCTCGACAATACGCGAGACCGCATCCCTTATCTGCGCGAGCTCGACCGGTTTTGTGAGGTAGTCGAAAGCGCCCCGCTGCACCGCCTCGATTGCAGTATCCATCGTGCCGTGCGCCGTTATGACGACAACGCAGGTATTGGGATGGTTCTGGCGTATCTTCTCGAGCGCCCTGAGCCCATCCATACCCGGCAGGCGCACATCGAGAAAGACAATCTCTGCCTCCCGCTCGCCCAGGAGCCCCAGCCCCTCCTCCGCCGTCGCGGCCGTAGCGACTTCGTGCCCCTCGCTCTTGAGGAACTTCTCGAACGCCCAGCAGACGCTCTCTTCATCATCGATTACGAGTATCTTCGCCAAAACTTCCTCCTCTGCCGCCTACAGTATATCCGCCGCACTCCCCCGCGGTCAATCCCAAAGCCGCCAAGCAGTAATTCCAAAGCCCCACCATTTACTGGTGGGGAAAATCCCAACCACAGAAGCCCCATGCGCAGGCATGGGGAGATAAATCGAAACCACAGATTGCACAGATTGCACAGAACAGAAAACAGAATGTAGAATACAGTAGACAGAATACAGGGTATCAGAAGCCCCACGCGCAAGCGTGGGGAGATAAATTCCTCCCGCCCCGTCATTGCGAGCGGCTTCTCCCTCTTGTCATTGCGAGCAGCCTTAGCCGCGTGGCAATCTCATCAAAAACAACTATTCATCGATTTCCAAAGTCCCGTCGGGTTGCTGCGGAGATTCCAAGCTTGTTTCGCTTACATTACAGGAAGAGAGTGCGTTCCTAACAGCCTCTATGCCATATTTTCCTATGAGCTTGTCACGGATACTGTAAATACTTGCGGGAAGTTTAGCTGCTTCAATGTGCGCATTTACAACATTGGCGGTTATCTTATTCAAATCTGTTATATATTTGATAATAGAGGGGTCAGGCATCAATTTCGCAAATGCGGCAGTCGTAGATAGATTATGGACAGCCTGCGCTTTCCTAATAGCTTCAGTAAACAATGGAATAGCGGCTACATTTA
>DAOVDS010000048.1 GCA_030669415.1 bacterium | reverse complement strand
CCGTTTGTCACAATGACATCGACAGTCCCAACGCCCGCGGGAGTGTCACAGGTGATGGTGGTGCCATCAACGAATGTGACATTGGCAGCGCTGTTGCCAGCACCAAACTCCACGTCAAGCAATGCGCCGTTCCTGAAGTTGGCGCCCGCGATTGTGACTGATATCCCGCCCGCCTCGGGGCCCTCATTCGGGTCGCACGCGGTAACGGTCGGCGGCGGCGGCGGGACCACCGGGTCGTCGTGACTCCTGTTGCAACTACAACCTGCCAGCATAATCACCATAAACACTACAAACCATCGCATTCGCATAGCAAACTCCTCCAACTCGGCCATCTTCTAACATTGCCTGCAGAACTGCATCTTCACATCACCATCAACAGATCATCTAAATACTTCGTTTATGCAAAAAACGTTCCCATTTGCGCAACAGAAGCGCATTTCCATAACCTCTTGTTGAGGAAGAGGTTGCGGGCAAAGCGGCAGGCGGTCGGCAACTGCAAAACGACAGGAAACGTGGTCAAATATGACCATTGTGGCAAAAATTGACCGATTTCCCCTTGATGTGCCGTTTTATTGCAGCCATAATGTGGGCAGACACTGGAGAGAACGCTATGACAGGCAACGTCAGCGAGATAAGGCGAAGAATCAGAGCAATTCTCGATGAGGAACAAAACCTCATAGTTGAATTGGGTAGAATAACTACAGGGGACAGCGACCTTGAAACAGCTCTTAAGGCAGCCAAAGCGGAGCGCAGAGCGGAAAAAGACCCCGCGAAGAAGTCAGTACTGACAAATCTGATTACCAGGATCTTTATTGACACCAACCACTTCGCAGAGGCGGAGAGAGAAGCTCTCAAAGCCGCCGGGGAAAAGGAAATACCCAGTGTTGTAAGAGCTCTTGCTTACCACCATGTCGCCGTCGTCTGCCTCAGGAATGAAGACTATGACCGCACGGAAGCCTACTGCAAGAAAGCTCTTGCCTTGACAGAGGAGCAGGATGACGTCGTTCTCCCGCACATTCTGAACACCATGGGAAGAGTATACCACTGCAAAGAGAAGTATGCTACCGCACTGGAATACTACCAGGCGTTTCGCAAAGCTTCAGAGAAGACCGGGAATCGGAATCAACTTATCAGCGCCCTGCATAACATCAGCTTGGTTCTCCGCCTGCTTGGCAGAGAAGATGAGGCCCTCAGGTACAGTGCGCGCGCCAGGGAAATTGCGCTCGAGATCGGGGACAAGCTCCGCCTCGCATACATACTGAACCTCTCCGGCGAGTGTTGCCTTGACACGAGTGACTTGGAAGAAGCCCTCGCGGAAGAACAGGAAGCGCTCAGGATATTCAAGGAACTGGGCCACAGGCGGATGTTTGCCGACTGCCACATTGACCTTGCCCGCATTTACCTTGAGATGGGGCAAACTGACGTTGCAGCCGAGCATGCCGCAAAGGCTCTTGCCTATGTAGAAGAACTTGAGCAGAAGAGTTACCTGCCGAGGGTCCACGAGCTCATGGGTATTGTACTGGCGTCACAAAACAACCCTCTGGCAAAGACACACTTCACGAAGAGCATTGAACTCTACCGGAAGCTGCGACCGGACGGGGATGCGGAAGGCATCGAGTTTGCCATGCTCGAGTATGGCAAGTACTTACTCGCCCGGAACGAATCAGAAGGCGGCGTCTACATTGGCAGGGCCTCGGAGATATTGAAGAAAAGGCCGCCGATGAGCCGCGTGAGAAAAGCACGGGAGGAAGCAAGAAGGCTGCAAGAAGCTCTGCCAAAGAGGCTGCGTGCCTCTTTGGAAGAACAGGTTGAGAGGATTGAGAGAGACCGGGACAATCTTAGCAAGGTTCTTGAGATCACCAAGGCCATAAACTCTGAAACAGAGACTGGCAGAGTTCTTGAGCACATAATCGATGCTGCAATTGGCACGAGCGGTGCGGAAAGAGGCTTTGTCCTACTCGTTGAAGGCAACAAGTGGAACTTCGCGGCCCAGCGAAACTTCATCGGCGATATCAAGTTCGAACCTGGCTTCCCCGTAATACGCGAGATAGTCACGAAGGCGATATCTGCCGGCACTGACTTCACAATGGGAAACATCAGGGACCCAAAGAGCCTGGGTGCAACCGTGTCGAAGTCGCCGAGCGCCCCCAAGGGGATTCTTGTTTTCCCCCTCGCAACAGGACGGGAAGTTATAGGCGCAGTTTACCTCGACAGCCGCTTTGCAGTGCTGGACCTTCCCCAGGAAGCAGTGAGTTTTATGCATACTCTCATGGAGCAGGTTGCTCTCATTGTCGAGAAAGCGGGACTCTACGACGAGGTACGTGCTCTGAACCGGGAACTCGGCAAGAAGCTGGCACAGACCCGGCTCAACCTCGAAAAGATGCAGAAGGAACTTGAGTTGCGCTACAGCTACAGGAACATAGTTGGTAAAAGCCCAAAGATGCAGGAGCTTTTCGAGCTTCTGGACAGGATTATCGAGACTGACCTGCCGGTGTACATCTACGGAGAAACTGGAACAGGCAAGGAACTTGTCGCAAAGGCAATTCACTACAACGGTGCCAGGAAGAACAAGCTATTCGTAGCGGTGGACTGCGCCGCAATACCAGAGCCCCTCCTTGAGAGCGAGCTTTTCGGCCATGAGAAAGGGGCTTTCACCGGTGCGGATGCTACAAAGAAAGGTCTTTTCGAGATTGCAGCCGGCGGAACCTTCTTCTTGGACCAAATCGGTAACGCGAGCGAAGCCGTGCAGCAGAAACTCCTCCGGGTTCTTCAGGAAAAGGAGATACGCAGAATTGGGGGAAAGGTGCCAGTCAGGATTGATGTCAGGATCATGTCAGCCAGCAACAAGAACCCCCGCGAGCTGATAGAAACCGGCAAGCTCAGAGAAGATCTTTTCTACAGGCTGAACGTTCTCACAATAGAACTGCCTCCTCTTCGAGAACGAAAAGAAGACATCCCTTTCCTTGTGCAGCACTTCTGGGAAAAGGCAACCGGCAGTCCATTGCACGATGCATCAGAAGAAAGACGCGAGTTTCTGAGAGCGCTCATGAATCATGATTGGCCCGGTAACGTCAGAGAGCTTGAGAATGAGATATACCGCGTGGCTACCGTGGGTGACGGTACCATTGACGCCAGGTACCTGTCGAAGCATGTTCTGAAGGACTCAACCGCAAGTTCGATTCCCGGCGACAACATGAGAATCCATACCAGGAACATAGAGAAGTCTCTAATTGAAGCCGCACTGCGCAAGGCTAAGGGAAACAAGTCCCGGGCAGCGAGAATTCTTGGTATCCCCAGACCCACACTCCGCTACAAGATTAAGAAGTACGGGATTTCTTCTGCGGGTTCTCGTCCTGATTCCGAACCATACGAATAGTGGTGCATGACGTCCACGACCCTGTCACTGAACCGCGAATAGCTGAGTTCATTTGTGTCGATAGACGCCTGGCAGCGTACTCGGGCACCACAACACCTAAGCGTTCCGACAAACACACTGCGCCACGGGCGCAGGAGCGAGTCGGCACGCCTCGATAGTCGCGGACTCCTGGGTGTCAGGCAACCACTCTTCCGGAAACGCTGAAACATCCTCTTGAAATTGTCCCGTCCACAAGGCATAATTGGACTACGTGGCAGAGGGAAAAGATACTGGAGTTGCAGAATGGATGAGGTTTCCCGCGACATCTTGCAGGAGCCTATAGCGCAAGTGGAGCACTTGCTCGCGAGAGGCGAATATGCCGAGGCGCGCCGCGCCATCAAGAGCTTCATGCGGCTCAAAATGGCAAAAAGAGTGAAAATGCAGTTGCAAGTTATGCTCTCCGGCTCTTATCTCGCCGAAGGCCAATGGCAAAAAGGACTGCGAATACTATATCCTCTTGAAACAAAAGTGTTGGAGGGCAAGGATTCTGAGACAGCGGCATTAGTTCTCAATCGTATTGCCTTCTGCTTGGTCTTCAAGGGCAATATTTCTGACGCCGCCAGATACTACAGGCGCTCACTGCGCATCTGCGAACAGGGAGGCATATTAAGCGATACCGTTGCGAATAACATATCAGACCTTGCATACATTGACAGGTTGCGCGGTGACTACAGAAAGGCACTATCTGGCTATGAGCGGGCGATACAAGCATGTGACGACATCTCTTCCATGCCTGCCCGCGTACGCGCACTGCACAACATCGCCAGGTTGAAATCACTTCTGGCTGAGACTAATGCGGCAATTGTTGACGCAAACGAGGCGTTTTCTCTCGCCTCTGAGACTGGGCACAAGCCACTGACGATTGACTGCCTCTGGCTTCTGGGGTTATTGCTGTTTGAGAAGGGTGATATCCCGGAGGGACTGCGGCACATGAAGCGAGCCGCGCAGGAATCGGGTAGCATAGGTGGATCTTCATTTGTCCGTGTGGCTGTGGCATACGTCAGAGTACTGACATGGATTGGGGCATTCGACGAGGCGAAGCTCTGGGGTGAGAACGCGCTTGCAGCGGCACGCAGATTGAAGCAGGTTCTGGGTATCGCCCACTGCCATCTACTGCTCGCACGCATACGACTGCTTGAAAATGACTACGTGGCGACGCTTCATTACGCGCGGGAAGCAAAAAACCTCTTCCATTCCAGCGCAGACCACGTTAAGAAAGCAAGAGCGCTCATCTGCGAGACTGAAGCACTGATACGCGTTCAACAGTTCAGGCAGGCGAGAAAAACGCTCGAGACGGCTGTTTCCATGACAGGAAAGACTGATGACGTAATTCTGAAGAGCGATTGTAGAGTTGCCGAGGCCTCGCTGCTGCTTGCCCAAGGGGAGTTTAGGCAATCTACGGCAAGCGCCCTGCGACGGTTCTACAAACGATTGAAAAGCCGACATGTGCATAAGTGTCTGGAGGCGGGATACCATCTTGCCGCTATGCTGATGCTTGGCGGAAAAGAGGAAAATGTCCTGAGCGTAACGCAGGAACTGTTTGAAAGCAGCCAAGCCATAATCGTTTCGCTGCCCGAAGAGTATCAGAACTCATATCAAAACCATCCACTTACCAGAGCTATAGTCGAACTCAGCCTGAGAACACGTCTCAAGAAAGCGCTTCGGTGTAGCTCCGTTGAAGAAATGATGGACACGGTGGATGAATTCAGGGAGTTTACTATTAGAACACGACGTCCATCGGCAAGAACTCGCACCAAACTGGTTCACAGAAGCGATTCGATGCGCGAGCTTGTGAGGGCAGCAGAGGGAATAGCACCGATGGATGCACCTGTGCTGATAACTGGCGAGACAGGAGTTGGCAAGGAAGTGCTGGCACGCGGCATACACCATTTGAGCATACGAAAAGGGAGTTTTGTGCCTCTTAACTGCGCTGCCGTACCTTCGTCGCTCATAGAAAGCGAGCTTTTCGGATACGCAAAAGGCGCTTTCACAGGCGCTGACGCCGACAAGAAGGGGTTGTTCCTCAGTGCAGATAACGGTACTCTTTTTCTTGACGAGATTGGGAATATGCCGCTCGACATGCAGGCCAAACTCCTTCGCGTTCTCGAAGAGAGCCGAATACGCCCCGTTGGCTCGACCGAGCAGATTCCCGTGAATGTTCGCATCCTGTCTGCCACCAACAGGGACTTGAGACACGAGGTTGAAAAAGGTAGATTCAGGGACGACCTGTTCTACCGCATAAACGCTATCACGATGAAGATACCGCCATTGCGTGAACGCAGGGAAGATATACCTGCGTTAGTAGAGCATTTCATTAAGGAATCTGGCAAGAAGATTGAGATTACAGAGGATGCCTTACAGGCGCTCACACAATATAACTGGCCCGGAAACGTCCGCGAACTGGAAAGCGAAATATCCCACCTCATTTACGTGTCAGGTGGCACGATAGAAAAGAATATGCTCAAGAAGGATATCAAGGAACCACCCAAGGCATCACTACCAAGTGGTACTCTACAGGAAATGGAACGCAACCTGATTAAGGAAGTGCTTGAAGAAACAGGCTACAACAAGCAGCAAACCGCAAGACTGCTTGGAATAGCCAAGAGCACTCTTTACGAGAAGATGAAACGCTACGGAATTGACAGTACGGAATCCATACCCCGTTCGGAAATCGACCGGTAGGAGCTAACGGCATATAAGAAAACGGCCTCGCCTGCGGTCTTCGTAACCCCTTTGCTATCAACAAGAACCGGCAAACACAGGCTTCCTCTTCGTCCTTGGCATGGACTTTGCGGACTTCATTATGTGTCATTCTATCGAGGAAAACGAGTGCCCGTCAGTAAGCAGTTCAACGGCCGCGGGAGACACCGCTGCCAAGGAATCTGGAGCGATTCAGCCAATGGAGACCACATAGAAAGGAGATGAGGCTATGCGTTCATGCAGGTTAGGGCTGTTGCTATCGCTGTCTGTCCTGGTGGTTATGGCAGTCGGCTGCCGAAAGAAGAGTTCAAAGGACACATCTATTTCCGTTGCCAAGGTTGAGGTCAGCCTGATTGCGGGCAGCAGCGTCTCCGGCGGAAACCCTTATCAGATACCCAAGGGGGTTTCTGAAGCTATGATACTTTCCGCCAAGGCACTGAACAAGCAGGGGCAAGAGATACAGGGTCAGATTTTCGAGTGGAACGTGACAGGCAGCAACCCCGACTGCGTAAATATTGAACCGCAGGGGGCACGAAATGAGTACGCATACATCACTGGGCTCAAAGATTGCTTCGACTACGGCTCTAATGTAAACGCTGAATGCATGGTCTGGGCACACTGCGGGGACAGAGCGGGCTACGCAACGGTCCAGGTAGTTGTCAATATCTCAGTGTGCCAGCCCGCCGGGTACTGGAGTATTGATATGGACGGGGCTCACGCCTATGACTGCGAGGCGGGCCAGACAGGTGCGAATTTCACATTCACCGGAGACCCGTTGTGTCCCCTGTGCGAGGGTGGCCTGATTGATGGGAATGGCATCAGTTGGCAGTGGGATGACCTGTCCTTTGCCGGGGAGATAGAAAGCAGCCGCACGGAAATGGGTGGCACCTACTCCGGCACATCCAGCGGCACCTGGCATGCAACCCTCATGACTGACATGATAGGAGACAGTTGGACAGCCACGGGCACGGAACCTACGCCGCAGGAGAGAATGGAGCACACTGCTGTCTGGACGGGCGAGGAGATGATAGTCTGGGGCGGCGGAGGGTTCTTCTCGGACGAAATATACAACACCGGCGGGAGATACGACCCGGCAGAAGACAAATGGACTGCAACGAGCACGACAGATGCTCCCGACGGCCGAAGGCTGCACACTGCAATCTGGACAGGTATCGAGATGATAGCCTGGGGTGGGCTTACTGAGGCCCCTGAACCTAACGATGTAGTCAATACAGGCGGGCTATACGACCCTGTGACAGACACGTGGAGCCCCACGAGCACGACCGGCGCGCCGGAGCCCAGATGGTACCATACAGCGATATGGACAGGGACGGAGATGATAATCTGGGGTGGAATAAATAGTGATTTTGAACCCCGTAACACCGGTGCACGGTATAACCCTGTAACAGACACATGGACTCCGACAAGCACGACCGGTGCGCCGGCAGCGAGGCACGCCCACACAGCAGTCTGGACTGGAACCGAGATGATAGTTTGGGGTGGGACGGAACCCTCAACCGAACTGGCGCCCTCCTTCAATACAGGAGCGCGGTACGACCCGGCGACTGACACTTGGAATCCAGTGAGCACGACAGATGCCGCAGAGGCAAGGCACTGGCATACAGCGGTCTGGACTGGAACCGAGATGATAGTCTGGGGCGGCTTCGACACGAGCGTCGAGCGCATTGATACTGGCGGGCGATATGACCCTGTAACGGATACCTGGGTTCCGACGAGTGCGATAGGCGCGCCATCTCCCCGATGCCGTCACACTGCAGTCTGGGCAGGCACGGATATGATAATCTGGGGCGGTGGCGAGCCGTGGACATTCACGTTCTACACGGGTGGGCTCTACAACCCGGCCACAGACACCTGGACAGAAACAAACACTGTGAATGTGCCGCTCGAAAGGGAGCTGCATACCGCAGTCTGGGCAGGCAAACTCGATTCACCTGTAATGATAGTCTGGGGCGGCACAAGCGGCACGGCCACGCCTGTTCTCTTTGATACAGGCGGACGCTATACACCACCGACAGAATAGACAGAGATTTCAAAGGTACTGGGAGGGTATGTAATGAATGGATGGAGAGGTAGGGAAGTTGTCGTAGGGTTCATGATTGTACTGCTGGTTATCGGAGGCTGCAGCAGACGCAGCAAGAAGGGGAATGCACAAGACACAACGCCTCCCGTTACTATGGCCAATCCCCCCGGCGGAACATACGAGATTTCCGTCTCCGTCACTCTCTCATCAAATGAGCCCACAAGCATCTATTACACAACGGACGGGAGCACTCCCACTTCCGCATCCGCCCTCTACGCCTCGCCGATACTGATAGAGATGGATACCACGCTCAAATATCTCGGTATCGACATGGCCGGGAATGAGGAGGTGGTGAGAACTGAAGAATATGTCATTACAGGCAGCACTCCTCTGAGCGTGACGACTGAGTCACTGCCTGACAGTGTGCTGAATGAGGCCTACAGCACGACACTTGCCGCGCAAGGCGGTGTCCTGCCATACACGTGGAGCTACCTGGGGGATCTGCCGCAAGGGCTGGAGATGGACAGCAACGGTGTCATATCAGGCACCACGACCGTAGAGGAGACTTGCACTTTCACTGCTGTTGTGACAGACAGCCACTTGGACACTGCCGAGAAGGAGCTGTCAATCACCGTGGTCAAGCAACTCCCGTCAGGCTGGACCCCGACAACGACAACGGGCGCGCCCTCGAATAGATGGCATCACAGCGCGGTCTGGACCGGAAAAGAAATGATACTATGGGGCGGGTCGAAGACTATCAATGACCAACTCGCCAACGGGAAGATATACAATCCCAAGACGGATACATGGAGACCTATGTCCACAACCGGCGCTCCTTCCCGTAGAGAGGCACACACGGCAGTCTGGACGGGAACGAAGATGATAATCTGGGGCGGAGGATATTGTGGTGAGGATCTCTATTGGCGCGCATATGACGACGGCTTCAAATACGACCCGGCGGAGGATACATGGGAGGCGATATCCTCCAGAGGCGTACCGAGTGCAAGGTATTGTCACACTGCCGTCTGGACCGGCGAGGAGATGATAGTCTGGGGCGGATGGGCGGGCGGTGAGCTCGGTACGGGCGCCAGGTACAATCCTGAGAGTGATACCTGGATTCCCGTTACAACAACCGGTGCGCCTACGCCGAGAGACGGCCATAACGCCTACTGGACGGGAACGGAGATGATAATCTGGGGGCATGAAAACGGCGCCATATATAATCCTGCGACCGATACGTGGCGACCCATGGCGGACAGGGATACTGACAATACGTTCATGTCCTTCACCTCGGCCTGGACAGGCACGGAATTGATAGTATGGGGAACGCACCAAACAGACTTGTGGACGTTTATCACACTGGGCGCGCGGTATAACCTTGAATCAGATACATGGACGGATATAGCGGTTAATACCTTCCTGAAGTGGCGAACGGGAGCACAGGCCGTCTGGACCGGGACCGAGATGATAGTATGGGGAATGCTCGGAACACCCAACAGCAACGACGGCGGATTATATAACCCGGCAACGGATACATGGACGGCAATGTCGACCGTTAACGCGCCCTCCGGCAGGGGCAGTCATTCCACCATATGGACGGGCAGACAAATGATTGTCTGGGGAGGACGACCCGGCTGCCAGAGCACCGGCGGACGCTACGCACCCCCGGCAGAATAACGGGATGCAATAAACCCCGATGCCACTCTTTGTCCTCGTCGAGTTGACGAAGCGGCATTAGAAGAGGATGTGGAAACCCACGGTCAGGCGAATTACTTTTGTGTCCTTCATCTTGATGTCCGCATCCCGGTCAATCTGGTAGGATTCTATCATAGTGTAGGCAGCGCCGATGATGAAGGTCACATTCGGGGCGAACTCAAGATGCGCTGCCAGGTTGATCCCGCCAATCAGGAACGAGTCTTCGCGGACCCGGTCGCGGTCTTCCTCATACGTTTGAGAACTGTTGTAGATGCCGAGCAAACAGAAATCAAAGGTGACCTGCGGGCCAGCGTGCATTTGCAGACCCGCCTGCAGGAGGGCCTCGTCGGCATAGTGCTCTTTAATGTGGTGCCGGGTCCTGCGGCCACCGAAGATATAGGAACCGGCGACATAAGGCTCGAGGTTGCCGGAAGGACCGCTTGCGGCGAAGCCTGCGCCGTAGCTGATTACGCCCTCGCCGGGGTAATCGCGCTCATAGTCCTGCAATTCGACACCGTCGAGTTTTACTCTGGGTTGCCCGTCCTTGCGCTCACCTGACGGAAAGACACCGATAAGTGAGAAGAGAATGTTCACGCCGCTTGTCTTTTCATCGGCGAGGCGCAAGCGCAGGTGGAACTGCGTATCATCAATGCCCTCTGTGTAAGTGCTCATTTCGACCAGCCCGAGAACGGTGTCCTCTTTCAACCTCGAAGTGGCTGTCGCCACATAGGGCACTGCTATCTCAACATCCAGGGCATCGGTGACGCCGAAGCCGAAGTTCAACTGAATCCGGTGCTCTTCAGACTTCAGGTCTGTCTCCTCCCCGGCGAAGATCAGCTTGCCGTTGCTTGCAGTGTGGATATAAGAAAGCTGGGAGAAGAACCGGCCGGGCTCGAGCATGTCGGTAGGCAGCAGCCGGTTGTCGCCATAGGCGCTTGCTGTGGCAAAAAATACCGTCATGGCGACCACAACTGCTACAAGTTTTCCATCTCCCATTACCCCACCTCACATAGAGGCTTGCAGAGGTATGTCATCCATTCAAGTACAAGTGTAAGAATCTATGTTGCAAAGCTCACATTCCTTATGGAAAGGTGCAAGACCCCGGCAAACAAGGTTCTTCGCAATCCTGTGCGGAGATGGGATTCACCAGCAGCGCCAGAACTGCCGCAATCACTGTCGCTAAGGCAACCATAACGGACAATCTCCGTAGAATCCTCCCTGTGACCCAACTCGTTCCAGGGTCGCTCTCAGCCCCCTGCTCGCGCTTTCTGCCGTTCTTGGGAAACTGAAATTTTCCTGATTTGATGGATCCCCTTGTCCAGACACTTCTTACAGAAGCAGTATTGATTGACTGATACTGCCTTTCCCGCAAGAAGGTCTTCGACAGGTATTCTTGTCCTACAGCTACTACAGTAGATTACGACGATATCTGTCTTACTCATTAGTCACGAACCTCACTGTATTACTCTATTTCTATACGATAATCGCAGCAAGCCTCTATCCCCGGGATTGGTGACAGTGACATCCTGCTGCTTCTTTCCTCTTGTTATCAGTTTGCCGGCAACCAATAGAAGCAGGAGCAGATACGGAATCAGTGTCCCGAGAACAGAAGCCGGGTCCGACGGCCCTGCCGACAGCGCGCATCCACCAGACTTCCTCTTGAACGCTACGGGTGCTTGCGGTGCTCCAGAACTGACTGCTATCGAGAACTGCCTGGTTGCCGTTTCTGACTCCCAATCAGCCACCATCACTGTGAAAATGAACGTTCCTTCAGACGTGGGAGTGCCCGAGATAGTTCCTGTGCTTGCCTCCAATGCAAGTCCGTCGGGAAGTACTCCCTCGAAGACAGACCAGGTACGAGGCCCGCTCCCACCTACAGCCGAAATGGTGGAACTGTATGCTTCACCAAGTTCGCCGTCTGGAAGCGAGGTGGTCGTTATGGCGAGTGGCACAGGGTCGGAAACAGTCACACTCAGTGCTCTTAATGCCGTGGCACCCTTTTTGTCGGTGACCTTCACAGTGAAGGCGAACGTTCCCTTGCACTCAGGAATTCCGGAAATGGCGCCGGTCAATGCTTCCAATGCAAGTCCATCTGGCATTTCGCCATCCTCGATAGACCAAGTGTACGGCTGCATCCCGCCTTCCGCCGACAGCATTACCGTGTAGCTCCCGCCAAGCGGCGCATCATCCAGACTTTCAGTGGTTATTGCCAGCGGCAACGGTGGCACAACCGTAATAGCGAGTTCGCGTGATGTTGTCTCCTGGTTGCAGTCTGTCACTTCAACGGTAAACGTGTAATGGCCTTCTGAGGTAGGCACGCCTGAGATTGCGCCGGAGGCTGCTCCCATGTCCATGCCTGTTGGCAGTGATCCACCGGTAACGTCCCAGCAGTATGGAGGCGTGCCACCGGCTACCTCCACTGTGGTGTAGTAGGCAATACCTGCTGTGCCGTCCGGCAGCGAAGTAGTTGTTATTTCGAAGACATTGGGGCGGACTTGTATTGACAGTTCCTCTTGAACGGTAGTTTCAGTGCTGTCCGTCAGCGCCACAGTGAAGGTAAAGGTGCCTGTCTCGGTCGGAGTGCCGGTGATAGCGCCGTCCGAGAGGGTCAAGCCATCAGGCAGCACGCCGTCTGATAGGTTCCAGTCGTAAGGAGAGATTCCTCCGTCCGCTTCAAGAGGAGCATCATATGACCTGTTCAGGAAACCGTCGGGAAGAGATGTGGTCTTTACTGTTAGGGGCGGGGGAGTGCTCCCTGTATCAACTGTCACATCTCTTGTGTTGCTCCACAGACTGGTGTGGCCGGATTCGTCGAGGCCTCTGACGCGATACTGGTACGTACCGTTGAGCCTTCCCGTTACGGAGTATGTGCAGTCACTTGTCGAAGTTGAAATGCTCTTCCAATCATATCTCGCGCCCTCAACATAGAAGTCATCCAGATAGAACCCCTCTTTCGGATAGCTGCCGGTCTTGTATCTGAAACGGAACAGGACTTCTCTTCCTTCGTAGTCCGCGAGATCAAAGACTTCCTGTTTCCAGCCGGTTTTTACATCTTCGTACCACTTCAGGCTGTTCCAAGTTTCGCCGCCGTCCTTGGACGCCTCGAGGTAGAGACCATAGTCTGAGTGGCCCGCTTCCGCGATATCGTACTTGCACCAGAACCTAACCTGCGGAGTAGTGCCGCAACCAAGCCTTATCGGGTCTTTGCCGGCCAGGATGTGCTCTGAATGTTTTTTCCTGCCGGAGTACAGGCTGGAGCTTCCGCTGTGCGCGATGCCGCTTGTCGCCCAGCCGCCCAAATTCCATTTGCCCGTGCCGGACTCCATGTCGTCACCCGTTGTCACGCTTATTCCGCGTTCCTGCAACTCGTATCTCGTCGCGCCAGCAGATGGACTCCACTTGAGCGCATAGTCTCCGACATCATGCCACGAGCCGGGGTCGGCGAGCACTATGCTTCCAAGTCTGACTCTTATGGACATCTCAGCAGTATCACACTGAGAGTTGGCGTCTGTCACTTTCACGATGAACGTGAAATCGCCGGGTGAGGCGGGTGCTCCGGAGATAGTGCCCGAACTGTCCAGCGAGAGCCCTTCGGGCAGTGTGCCGCTATCAATGGCCCAAGTATATGGTGATGCGCCGCCCTTGGCCTCAAGTGTTTGCGTACAGAGCACCTCCAGTTCACCATCAGGTAAGCAACTTGTCCATACCGTGGGAGAATTGGGGTTTATGACTGATATCGTTCCTTGATGCGGCAAGTAGTTATGTTTCGTTACGGTCAGATAGGCGGCACCAACTATTGGCGCTCCCTGCGAGAGAAAGATACCATTCCCGTCCGTAATCCCCGTCTCATAGAACTGAATCTCACCGGAATGGTCTCTCATCATCAGGCAGATTGCAGCGCCAGGTGTAGCCTCAATGGAGACCTTTCCTCCCACAGCAAACTCGTCGGCATATCTCACGTACAACCTCTCCGGGTCCTGGGTCCAGACAGGCAATTCTGGGTCACCCAGCAAGTTGATGCCGTACTGAAGATGTCTATATGCCTTGCACTCTTGGCCATCGCCGACTGTGAAGCGCGCCTGGTCAATCTTTGCCGCTGCAAGCGCAGCGCCTATCCTTGGATTTGACGGGGCAAGACCGTAGAGTGTTTCATAGAAAGCTCTGCAATACCCGTGTGAGAGCCACTTGCCTTCAGGCGGCGGATACTCGCACCACGCCCAGCCGTAACCCGAGTTCCCGACATAGGCCATGTAACCGCCATTGGGGTTCCGCATGAAGGCCTCTGATAACGTATACTCTATGTACCGGTTCGTCAGGCAGGAAACGGTGCAGATAACCCCCGTTTTTTCTCCGTTTGTGCAACTCAGGGCGGAAGATATGCTAAATGTGTTGAAGGAAGAAAAGCCGAAGAACTTCCACCTGTTGAAATTTCCGTGGGAGATATGAAACGTCATGTTATATCCCGCGTCTATCTTCTCCTTCATCATGCTGGGATAGTAGTCGCTTGTTTTCGCGTAACTGTCTATCACAGCGTTGGGGAGGAGCGGTCTGAGTATGTCCCTGATAATACCGGGCCCGTAAGCGCAGGGCATAGGAGGGCAGTTATCCACCACGTACAGCTTGTTACAAAAACCGCTCAACGGCGGGTTCTTCTCGTACCTGAGTATCTTCGAGATGACTACTTGGGCTTCCTCTGGCGTTTCCACGCTTACCCGCCCGACAAAGACGTCAGGCTCAATATCGTCATCGCCGTCGAAAGTCGCATAGTAGAGGTTACTGGGCAGGGGCTTCGGGTCGTACCCCGCAAGAGCGCCTTCGCCGGGGTCGGGATAAATATGAACGACGACCTGGTCCGTGTCGCCGCCTATTACCACCCATTCCGTTCCATTGTTCGTAGCATAGTCCTGGATTACGGCCTTGATTGCATTTTCATCGTTGCCGATATCCTCGACCGTTACTATCTCCGCTAGAACTCCCTTCTCAGTTTTCCAGTCCGCAAGCCTCTGGAACTCGGGCTTCAACTCCTCGTTTGTTACTATTAGGTATCTCACCTCATCCGCATAGATTGTTGGGAGAAGTTCATAGCTTGCGATATCCTCAGGATTGGCAACCAACTCCTTCACAATCTGCCTAAAAAACGGACTGACGGAGCTATATTTCACCCCTTGTGCAATCGGGTTCTGCTTGTACTTTATCTTTAGTTCTATCTTGCCGTTGAGAGTAATTCTCTTCTTGCCTGGAACATACTGAACGGGATTTACAATCAGCCTTGCTACCCGGTAGCCCCGCACGATGCTTGTTCGCAGGTACTCGACAATTTCTTCAGGGAACTTCTCGTTGGAGGCATACACTCCCTCATCAGGCGGAGTGAACGGTCCCGGACTCGAGATGGGATACGGTGTTTGTGAGGGATAGATAACAAAAGAACCTTCGATATCAGAACTCTCGACAGATTCTATACTGACACTTTCGAACTCTGCATCAGGCGGGATAAGAATATCAAGAAACAGCGCGGGAAGAAAAGGCGTCCCGGGCTTTCTGGGGTAGGGTGCGCTGTCTTCCCTGTTCAGAACCACAAGCTGATACTTGCCGAGCTGCTTTGTTTCTATTTCACCTTGTTTGACCTCAAGCGTCACGCGCTTCTCACCAGCAAAGGCTGAGCTGCTTGCTGCCAGTATCCAGACTGCAAGTATGACACAAAAGTAGACAACCGTTCGCAGTTTGAGCATCACTTCAACTCCATCAGGATACTATTGCCCTGGACTATTGACCTTCTTGTCCATCTCGGTTCGGACAAGCCTGCTGATTGCTGCTGTCTCCTCTCTGGAGAGGTTACTGAATACCAACCCCGTATCGAACATGCCTTCCCTGGCCCTGGCTGGAATAACCCAGGCGACGAGCGCGATGCACTCTACTTCACGACCGGTGTACGGCATGTGGAGCTTGACCCAGACAACAGCACCGGCATCAAGCTTGGTTGGAACAAGGACTCTTGCCCCACCTGCGCTGACATCTTCCGTGTGGAGTCTGTTGATTATCTCCGCATGGCCTTCCCAGTCCTGGTAGTAGAACAGGTCCAGGTCCACGCCGTACCTGAGCCGCTCGTATTTCCTCTTCTCGACCACGGTGGCTCCCTCCAAGGCTTCGTCTTGTTCTCGGTACAGCCCATCCATCCCACCAACACGGGGCACCGCTACCGCTCATAGGCGCCCATGTCAACGCTGCCGCCCACAACACGGGCGTTGTCGTCCAGATCCTTGTCAACGAGCGCGACACCGCTGTTACCCGTATCCACGCAGGGCGAGCCGGACTGCAGGTGGTAGTCAGTGCTCCCGACAAAGAGCGGGTCCTCATCAATAACGCCATCGCCCCAGTTTATGGTCCAGCCTCCATAAAGAAAGATGCCTTCTATATCATCCTTGTCCTGGACGACGCTGTAACTCACATTCATGTTGCACATAACCTTAAACTGCGAGCCTTCTCCCTCGCCCGCTGTGTTTCCCCAGAAGATAGTGTTTACTATCATCGGCAGAGCTGTCATATAGATTTCCAGGCCGTAGAGCCCGCCTCCCATCGACCCGGCCGAATTGTTCACTACGGTGCAGTTGATAATTGTTGCGCTTGCGTGGCCGCAGTACAGTCCTCCACCGGAACCGGCATGGTTATTAGCGATGAGGTTGGACTCAATCCTCGGATTGGCTCCCATCCAGCAGGCGATGCCTCCACCGACGCAGGAGCTGGAGTTCCCGGTCACGATGTTGTGCGAGATGGTCGGGTTTGCGCCCTCATTCATGATAACCATTCCGCCGCCGTAGTCATTGCTGACTGAATTGTTCGTAAAAACGTTCCAGGTAACCGTGGGGCTGGCTGACTGGATGCACATGCCGCCGCCGTGTACAACCGCCGTGTTGTGATCCACGGTGTTCTCGGTAATAACCGCATTAGAGGAAGAAGCGCCGCCGCACCAGATTCCCCCGCCGTAGCGGGCCTTGTTACTGCTAATCGTGTTGTTCTTAATTGTCGCACTGAAGTTGTAGCAGTAGATTCCGCCCCCTGTGCCTTTACCAATCGTTATGCTGTTAGCTTCATTGTTCTCTATGGTGTTGTTGACAATCTCCGGGCTGGAGTCAACGCAGCAGATACCGGCACCACGGGCCTCGACCAGGGCGAAGTTGCCTGTTATGGTGTTGCCGCTGATGAGAGGACTGGACCCTTCGCAGCAGTAGATTCCACCACCGCTGTGGCCGTCGGCGGTATTGCCTGTTATGGTATTATCCCTGATTCGCGGACTGGCATTCTTGCAGTAGATACCGCCTCCGTAGGAGCCCTTGTTGTTGGTGATTACGTTGTTGATAATTGTCGGGCTGGCGTTCTCGATGTAGAACCCGCCGCCCGAGGTCTTCCCTCCTTTTATTGTAAACCCTTTGATTACAGTATAGCTGTCCTCCCCCTCGTGGATGTTAAACCCGCGGCCCACCCCGTGGCACTCGATAACGCAGTTGCCGGGGCCGTTTTCGGATTCCACAGTTATCTTCTTTCCTCTCAGCTCGAGGTTCTTGTTCCTGCGAAGGCCATCGTTCCAGTCGCCGGTATATGTCCCATCAGCCACGATAACCCTGTCTCCCTCATTCGCCGCATCTATCGCTTCCTGGATGGATGGATAGTCGTCGGGAACCCTTATTATTGTTGACGCCACGACGGTGATGAACGCCACCTTGGTTTCGGTATCGAACCCGCCGGGAGAGCTCACAGTAAGACTCACTGTGTAGCTTCCTATCTCGTTGTAGGTATGGGACGGGTTCTGCTCCGTCGAGTCAACTACGCTGTCACCGTCGAAATCCCATTCCCACGCATCAATGCTGCCGAAAGTGGATGTGGATTGGTCTGTGAACTGCACGCTTAGCGGTGCACCACCCCATCTCGGCTCGGCTGAAAACTCCGCTGTCACCGGGCTTACCACAGGCTTCTTTTTCTTGCGACTGCAACTGGTGCACAAACAAGCGAATACCGTCATAGCCAGGACTACAACCATCGCTTTCTTCCAACTCATCACACCCTCCTTCAGTTCATAACGCTATTTCTCGTAGGTGCCCATGTCAACAGCGCCGTTCGCTATCCGCGCATTGCCGTCGAGGTCCTTGTCCCAGTC
>DAOVDS010000251.1 GCA_030669415.1 bacterium | reverse complement strand
CACATCAATCTGCGCCCACGAGTTCTTGACCCTGTTCTTCCTGCGAATCAGGCCGTTGTAAATGGCGACCACAGCGCCGATGATTATCACGAGCCCAACGACGCCGATAAGGATGATTATCACTTCCGTTCCCATGTTGTGCTCTCCCCGAAAAGGGCCCCAGGCTGAAGGAAATGGGGATGCGCAAAGCGCTCAATTCACCTTCAACCTTTAACCTTCAACCTCTAATCCCCGGGCCCAAGCCCGGGGCTTCCAACTACTTGAAGCCGCGCCTGACGAAGGCCTGCCAGGCCTGCTCGATTGTGCCGATATTGCGGGCGAAGACCTTCTGGTACATCTCCTTGAGGGAATACTTCTTCTTCTTCATGAGGCTGAAGTACTTCTTGACGTATCCGGTGTACTTCCCGTTCTCGGCCCGCCAGAGGAAGTACACAAAGGACCAGCCCTGTGCGTAGTTGCGGCCCATCGTCTGAGGGTTGTAATACTCGTCCCTGGTCATGGTGATTAGCTGCGAAAGGGGCGCCGCACGGCCGCTCTGCACGGCCTGGCGTATCGTGTTGGTGCGCACGGAGTTTGTATAGCAGACCATCTGGTTCTTCGCCTCATTCAGCTTGAACCCGCCGAAGAAGTCGGCGTGCCCCTCGTTGAACCAGTATGGCAGTGCAACCTTCTGCGCGGACAGGAACTGGTGGAACAGCTCGTGGTAGAGCGTGTTTGTAAATGTGCCTTCCCTGCTGCTCTTGATGAAGACGACCCTCTGCAGCGTAGGGTGGAAAAAACCCGCGCTCTGGGGCGGCCCGCCGTAGTTGAGATAGCTCTGGCGGTTGGCGAAGATGGTTATGGGGAACTTCTCCCCTTTTTTCATCTTGTTGCTCTTGAAGACCTTGTTGTAGGCCTTCCAGATAGTCTCCGCGTGCTTGAGGATGAAGTCCGCGTACTCCTGCGATACATCGGTATCCACGATGTAATGCGGGCCCTCGGCCTTTATGGGCAGGTTCAGGCCCTTTACTTCGCTCTCGAGGATGGGCTTGAATTCCTTGAGGTTTTTGTCCAGGCGCTCGAGGTGGGGGTGGGAGAGAATCTTGTTGAGCATCTCCAGCGCCTCTTTCCACTTCTTCTGTTTGAGCATAAACGAGAACTTGGCCTCGTAGGTGTAATAGTAATCGGGGTGCTCTTCTATCACCTTGTCGTAGATTTTGAGCGCCTTGTCCTCCTTCTCCTCTCGAACCAGTATGTCCGCCCTCTCGACTTCGAGCTCGTAGAAGTCGGGCTTGAGCTTCAGGCCCTTGTCAATCGCCTTTAGCGCCAGCTTGTCCTTGTCCTCGCCCTGGTAGCCGATGCAGAGATAGAACTGTGCGAGTGCGCACTTGGGTGCCTTCTGTGCCGCCTTCTTGGCGGCCTTCATCATCTTGTCCTGGTGCTCCTTGAAGTTCTTGATATCCTCAAGCCGCTGCTCCATTTCGGTTTCACACTCTTTGAGCAGCTTCTTCACGCTGTCGTCGAGGTCCTCAGGGATGTCGAAGTTCTTCGACTTGGGCATCTTCTCGACTACCGGCCCGCTCTGGGCGAAAACGAGGGCCCCGAGTATTACGAGCACGCCGATTGACAGAGGGACTGTCCTGCGAAACTTCATCTGAATCACCTCTCCTGTCTCAGGCTTTTGGCTTGGCCTGTTGCTCTTTCACCTGCTTTTCCTTTTTCTCAAGGATGTCCTTTATACGAAGGAACCCGAGCACTTTCGACTCGTCCGCGCTCCCCTGGTAGAGCTTTATCGCCTCGTCGCACACGCGGATTATCTTGTCGATGTCGTTCTTCTCCTCGTAAATCATTGTAAGCAGCTTGAACGGTGCAACCGGCTTCGGGCGGTTCTCCTTGTCCTGCCTGTAGCTCTTTATCGCTTTCTGGCAGTGATTGATGCAGGCATCGTAGGCGTTGTTGAGCGTCTTGCGCTGGCGGTAGAAGTACTTCGCGTACATTATGTGCAGCATTTCCTTGTCGCGCTTCTGTGTTACCACGGTAAGGCCCTTGATGAGCAGCCCCGTGGCGAGCTCGTCGTGGCCCTTGCGCATAAGCTTGTTGGCTGTCTTCCAGCAGTAAGGGGCAAACTGGGGCCTGAGTGTCTGGATATCTCTCTCAAGGATGTCAAAAGCACTCATTTTTCCATCGGAAATCATGACTCCGACAACTTCCTTCTGCTGCTCAGGTGCTATGCCTTTGAACCACTCTCCCAGACCGAGGAAGTTGACGAGGCCCGCGATTTTCTCCGGGATCTTCAGGTCGAAATCGGGCACTTCCACAGCCTTCGAGCTTCTCTTTGATTTCTTCTTGGAGGCAGTCTCTTTCGCGACATCAAGCGTTGCGAGATGCTGGGCAGGTGCGTCAGCCTTCTCAACGGGCGCGGACTTGGCCTTTGAAGCCGGGGCAGCTTCGGGTTTCGCGGGAGCCGGCGCCGGCGTGGGCTTGGCGGTCGGGCTGGGTTTCGCAGGTGCGGCGCCGGATGCACCCTTTGCCACGGCCTCGATGCGCTCGCGCTCCATCTTCCGCCGCAGCTCGGCCTCTTCCTGCTCCCTTTTCTCGGCAGCATCCTTCTTGCGTTTCAGCTCTTCCTCAAACTCGTGCCCCGCCTCCTGCTTCTCTCGCGCCTTCTTGATAAGGTCCTGGGTTTCGTAGAGGATGAGGTAGAGTTTCTTGAGCATATCCTTGATTTCATCGAGGTAGGTCTCTACCTCGTCGCATGTCTTGGTAAGCTCGTCAAACCCCACGGAGCGGTCGCGAAAGATAGCATCCACCTTCTCCTTGTGGTTCATGACCTTCCACAGGAAATCCCTGTTCATGCCGAGCCACGTTTCGAGACGCTCTCTCACTTCGTCCGACATAGGAGCACAGCCCTCCGCTGAGTTTCAAGCTTTGGGTATGGTTCCCTCTCAGGTAACCGCAAAAATAATATCACAAACCCGCACGCGATGCAAGCTATTTGGTGCCAAATTAGGGGCCCCAAACTACCAGCGCCATCCAGTAAAGAAACGGGGCCGCCTCTCGGACAGCCCCGTATTCAGCGCGAGCCTGTTCTATTTCTCCTGGGGTTTGCCAAGCACTTCGGCGAATACCTCGGGCGTCATGTCGCGCCCCTGCGCAATCGCTTGGCGGTACTTGATGAAGTCTATCTTGTCCACCCCCGTAATCTTGCGTGTATTGAATGCGTGGAAGCCCAGCATGGCCTCGTTCATCATGTTCGCCGCAAGCCAGTGACGGTGGTCGTTCTTGGCCAGGTCCCAGAAGAAGCGCTTCTTGCCGCGTATCGAGTCTATCGACTTGATGACACATCCCGGGAACAGGTTCGCCAGGTGCGTGATTGTCCCGTTCACCTCGGCATCAAGGCCTGAGAGGTCGGTTTCACCGCTCTTGACCATTTCCTTGCCGGCCTTGTAGTCCTCACCCTTCTTCATCTCGCCGTAGACAATCTCGCCATCCTCGAGCCACTTGTCTGTTACCACCATCGGGTTACGGATAATCTTCCCATCAACCTTCAGGGCAGGGACTGCCTTGCTGATTAGCCGCAGCCGCGCCATCTTGTACGCGCTCCACATCTCGCAGGAAACGCACTGCCACATGGCATCCTCTATGGAAAGGTACCAGGGCAGGAAATCGGAAGACCCGCCGACTGGGGCTGACCCGTGCCTCGGCCCCGCCTGGCCGAATATCGCCAGGTCGGAAGCTATCGCCAGGTCGCATGCCATGCCTATCTCCTGTCCGCCCGCGACCCGCATGCCGTTCACACGGCATATCGTCGGCTTCTTGCACATGAGAATCGCGTCAACCATGCCGTTGAACAGCTCCATGTACGAAGCGTACTCTTCCTGCCGGCCCGAGTAGTACTCGGCGTACTCCTTCGTGTTGCCGCCCGTGCAGAACGCCCTGTCGCCCTCACCCGTGAAAACCGCCGCCACGACTTCCCGGTCCACTGAAGCGTTGCGAAAGCCGGTGATAACGCCCTTGACCATGTCCGTGGTGTAGGAGTTGTACTGCTTGGGATTATTGAGCATAATCCACGCGCTGTAGAGCCCTTCAACGGGCTTGCCTTCGCCATCAAGAAGCGGGCGCTTCTCGTATTTCACGCTCGGCGCCTCATCCGAGAAGTACATCTCGCCCGCAAAAAGGTGGTCTTTCAGCTCCCCCTCTCGCGGCAGCCAGTCGAGCTTACCCATTTTCGCCTCCTGTTCTTTGCACCTGTTAGAAGTCTGGCTCTAAGACTAATCGCTTCAACAGCTTCCCGCTGTGCGCCTCCTCAAACGCTTCCTCTATCGTGCTCATCGGGCGCGTCTCAACAAACGGCTCCATCTGTATCCTGCCGTCAAGCACCATCTCCAGGACCGGCGGGTAATACTTGGGCAGGCAGCCCCACGTGCCGATTATCTCCGCGTCAAACGCCATGAGCTTGGAAATCATGTACTCGTTCTTCGTCATTCCGAAGCCTATGACAATCAGCTTGCCGATAAACGACAACAGCGCAAGACCCGTTTCCTGGCCCGCCTTTGTGCCTGTGACCTCGAATACCTTCCAGCCGAAGTTGTGCGGCAGGCCCTTCTCCTTGCACAGCGCCTTGAACTCACCCTTTACAGCCCTGGCATCCTTGTCCGTTGAGTTAATGACGAAGTCCGCCCCGAAGTCGAGCGCGCGCTTCAGCTTTGCTTTGTCAATGTCTATACCAATGACTGTTTTCGCGCCTAAGGCCTTCGCAACCTGCCCCATGTACGAGCCCACGCCTCCGCCGATGCCAACAACCACCACGTTGTCGCCTTCTTTCAAATCCGCCCGGACCGCCGCCTGGTACGGCGTCGTCGCGGCATCGGCGATGACCGCAAGGTGCGAAAGCTCGAAGTCCTTCTTGTCCTTCACCTCGCACAGGTCCTCGGCTGGAACGGGGATATGGCTGGAGAACCCGCCGTAAATCCCGAGCGAGTTACCCGGCATCTTCTGCGCAAGGCAGCGGTTCCCGCGTCCCGCATCGCATATCGGGCACTTGTTGCACGGCATGACAGCCGGGATTATCACTTCCTTGCCGACCCACTTGTCAGCGCCGGCGACGACCGTCCCGCTTATCTCGTGGCCCAGCGTCAGCGGCGGCTTGGTCATTGTCGGCACGCCGAAGTAGAAGTAGCTCAGGTCGGTGTGGCACACCCCGCACCCGGCGATTTCGACGAGGACGTCGCCCTCCCCGAGTTCCGGCACGGGGATTGTCGTCTTTTCGAGCTTCCCCTCTATCTTCTCGCCCGTCTCCTTGTCCTTCGACCATGGCCTGACCATCTGCCAGGTCTGAATCTCACTCGGGATTCCTGACATGCCTGCCTCCTCTCGAAAAGAAAAGTTGAAGTTTCTCTGCAAATCCAGGGAGCGGCATTCTACATATTGTCCCCCTTGAGGTCAACATCAAATCGGGCCGCATGAAGAAGCAGGATGGCCCGGCTACTTCCTTCCTGCCCTCATGCGCAGAAATGCGTCAATGAAATCATCGAGGTCGCCATCGAGGACCGACTGCACGCTGGATGTCTCGGTGTCGGTTCGGTGGTCCTTGACAAGCTGGTAGGGGTGCAGCACGTAGGAGCGAATCTGGCTGCCCCAGGCGATCTCGCCCTTCGCGCTGTAGAGCTTCGCTATCTCTTCCTTCCTCTTCGCCTCCTCCAGGCGGTACAGCTTCGAGCGCAGCATGCTCATCGCCTCGCGCCTGTTCGCGAACTGCGAGCGCTGCGACTGCGACTGCACCACAATCTTCGTAGGAACATGCGTTATCCTCACCGCCGAGTCCGTGACGTTGACGTGCTGCCCGCCCGGGCCACTTGCGCGAAACGTCTCCACCTTCAGGTCCTTCTCGTCAATCTCCACCTCTGCCTGCTCGTCAAACTCCGGTATCACCTCCACCGCCGCAAACGAGGTGTGCCTGCGCCTGTTGAAGTCGAACGGTGATATCCGCACCAGCCTGTGCACGCCGGTCTCGCCCCTGAGATACCCGTAGACGTTGACGCCCTTCACGTGAAGTGCAGCCATCTTGATTCCCGCCTCCTCCTGGTGCTGCGCGTCAACTATCCCCACCTCGTGGCCCTTCGTCTCGCAGTACCTCAGGTACATGCGCATGAGCATCTCCGCCCAGTCGCACGAGTCCACCCCGCCGGCCCCCGCATGGATGTAGACGAAGCAGTTCCTCGAATCGTGCGGCCCGTTCAGGAGCGCGGCAGTCTCAATGCGCGCAAACGCCTTGCGCAGCTTGAAATACTCGCCCCTGGCTTCCTCGAAAGCGTCCTCATCCTCTTCCGAAACGGCAAGCTCCGCAAGCACCCCCGCATCTTCAAGCGCATTCTCCGTCTCGATAATCGGCTCGACCGAGTTCTTCAGCGCCTTGAGCTGCCTTATCACCTCGTCCTGCCTGCCCGACTCCCA